>NZ_JACJSC010000004.1 GCF_014697575.1 Planktothrix sp. FACHB-1365
CCCAAGAATTACGGGCGGCTGAAGATCCTGAGTTTGAAACGTTCTATACCAAGAACATTCTGTTAAATGAAGGTCTGCGGGCTTGGATGGCTCCTGCGGATCAACCCCACGAAAACTTTATTTTCCCTGAAGAAGTTCTACCTCGCGGTAACGCTCTGTAATTAGAATCTCTAATTACTAGGGACTGTTTAAAAACATCGGATTTATTTTAAAACCTCCTACAAATTTTGTAGGAGGTTTTATTGATAGGGCTTACTACAATTTATTGAAGCCCTGAAGGGCTTACTACAATTTATTGAAGCCCTGAAGGGCTTACTACAGTTGATTGAAGCCCTGAAGGGCTTACTACAGTTGATTGAAGCCCTGAAGGGCTTACTACAATTTATTGAAATTGTTCTCGAATGGTTTCAATTCGTTTCCGATTTACCCCTAAATCCGATTCCCCTAAACGGGAGGCTGAACGGACTTGAATTAAAGTTTCTTGTTCATCTAAATAAAATTCTACATCATCGACAAATCCCATCAAGGGTGAGGTAAATTCGGCGTAAATATAATTAGGTTCAGCCGTAATAATACCAGCATTTTCTGTATTTTCCAGAATCGTTTGAATCTGTTTAAATGCTGTTTCAGGATCATCTGAGTAGCTGAAAGGTTCAATTTGATGAAGAGCATCTATACTTTGGCTAGAAACACAATTGGGAGTATTAGGACAAGGCGCAAATTTACCGTCTTCAATACCGAGATTTGAGGGTCGAGTTCCTGAAAAAGAAAATAAACTGGCTATCACTGGAGAAGCAGAAACGCTTAAGGCTGAAGCCGGATAAACTAACGTCAATTGAGTGATAATGACGACCATTACTGTCACCAAGACAGAGAAATATTTAACTTTCCAAACAGACCTGATTGATTTTTCCATAGGAAATTAAGATGTGATCTCTCCCCTGATTCTACAAGAAAAGTCCCTGAAGACCCTGAAATCTTTCTGGGGAGTTTGAGCAAGGAATCTTAGAACTGATATGATCAACAGTAGAGAAGTTTATCAATCAAAGACTGGAAATCATGCCCAAGACTGTTGCTGAGGTGATGACCCCCAATCCGATTCTGGCTCAACCAGAGATGCCACTCAGAGAGGCACTTCAACTTATGGTGGACAGACATATCGGTTGTTTACCTGTGGTCAATTCATCGGGTCATTTAGTGGGGATTATCTCTGGAACAGACTTGATGTGGCAGGAAAGCGGTGTGACTCCACCCGCCTATATTACGTTTCTCGATAGTGTGATTTACTTGGAAAACTTTTCCCGGTATGAACAGGAACTCCATAAAGCTTTAGGCCAAACGGTGGGTGAAGTCATGACTCCTGCACCCCTGGTGACTATTACGCCAAATAAATCGTTATCCGATGCGGCTCGGTTATTTAATGAAAAACGGGTTCACCGTTTACCTGTGGTAGAGCAATCGGGTAAAGTGATTGGGATTCTGACCTGTGGGGATATTTTGCGGGTGATGGCAACAACGCAGAGTTCAAAGGCAGATTAGGCAATCGGAAACTTAATTGATTCGGCTGCAAATGTCGGGTGAATTGAATACAACATAAGATAAGGTTGGGGTATTTCGTTTTTACTCCAGCCGTTCAATTATGATGGAAAATTTTTAAGAATTAGAAAATACTGATGTATTGATGTCGAAGAACGTGATATTATCCAATCATTTCAAAACGGTTTAGATCCTTCATTTCACAACTTTAATTTTTATGACAATTACCCCTGAATCTGTTCAAAATTTGTTAATTTCTAGTGATTTAGGCGATCGCTTACGCGGTGTAAATCAACTCCGAGAATTAGAACCTGCAATTGCATTTGAGTTAATTCAAATCCCCATTAAAGATAGTAATAGTCGAGTTCGATATGCTGCCGTTAGTCAAATGGCAACTTTGGGGGAACAGAATTTAGAAATGGCTTATGAAATATTGCGCCATCACTTATTAAATGATCCTGAAGTCGATGTACAAGCTGCTGCCGCCGATGGATTAGGGGCTTTAAAATTTCAAAATGCGTTTGATGATCTGCAAACTGTTTACAATACAACCTCTGAATGGTTACTGAAACTGAGTATTGTTGCGGCAGTGGGAGGAATAGAAGAACCTCGTGCTTTTGAACTATTAGAACAAGCCCTTCAAGATGAAAATACTCTGATTCAAACCGTTGCCATTAGCGCATTAGGAGAATTAGGAGATCACAGAGCAATTCCTTTATTAGTTCCTTTTGTAACCAATTCCGACTGGCAAGTCCGTTATCGAGTTGTTCAAGCTTTAGTGCGTTTAGGAGGTAGTGAAGCTGAAACTTTGTTAAGACAATTAGCAGAGGATGAAGTGGAAATTGTGGCTCAAGAAGCGAAATCCCCAGTCGGTGGTTAAATCACTGTGAACTACTCCGACTCTATACAATCCTCTCGCTACTCTCTTCCCCTGAAACATGGGTTATGATTAGCATTTAGCTATCAAAATGACTAAGATTGAGGAGAATTAGTTAGATTTTTAGTAACTGCATTGACCCCCTTCCCATTTCAGTGGGTAGCCTGCGACAATAGCGCCTATGGAAACATCATCTTTTCACATTACCCTGCTCATGGTGATTACCGTCATTGCAGGGATTACGGCTCAAGTCTTGGCAGACTACCTGAAAGTTCCTGCCATCGTTTTTCTGTTATTCTTTGGGATTCTCGTCGGCAATGATGGCTTGAGTTTAGTGCAGCCGAACCTTTTGGGAAGTGGGTTAGAAGTGATTGTCTCCCTCTCCGTCGCTTTAATATTATTTGAAGGGGGATTAAGTTTAGACCTGCGGGCATTAGGCCAAGTTTCGGGCAGTATTCGCAATTTAGTCACGTTTGGAACCTTAATCACCCTAATGGGGGCTGGGATGGCTGCCCATTGGTTAGGAGAGTTTCCCTGGCCCATTGCCTTTCTCTACGCTTCCTTAGTCGTTGTTACAGGCCCAACGGTAATCGGGCCATTGTTAAAACAAGTTTCCGTAGACCGTCAGGTGTCCGCTTTATTAGAGGGGGAAGGGGTTCTGATTGACCCTGTTGGGGCAATTTTAGCGGTTTTAGTGCTGAACGTTGTGTTAAATGGCAATACTGACCCGTTAGAAATTATGGGACAATTGCTATTACGTTTGAGTATTGGGGCAGGAATTGGGGTAATTGGGGGCGGAATCTTGGGATGGTTGTTAAAAACAGCCCAATTTATGTCAGAAGAATTAAAAAATTTAGTCGTATTAGCTGCCCTTTGGGGATTGTTTGATATTGCAGAATTGCTGATGAGTGAATCGGGGTTAATGACAACGGTTGTGACAGGAATGATGGTGCGTTATGTGGGGATTCCCGATATGCGTCAGTTACTCCGATTTAAAGGTCAATTAACAATGTTAGCGGTGTCGGTTTTATTTATTTTATTAGCGGCGGATTTATCTTTAGATAGTATTGTGGCGTTGGGATGGGGAAGTGTTTTTACAGTTTTAGCCTTAATGTGGGTGGTGCGTCCGATTAATATTTGGCTTTGTACTTTAAATAGTAATCTAAATTGGCGACAAAAATTATTTGCGTCTTGGGTTTCACCCAGAGGAATTGTTTCTGCTTCCGTTGCCTCTTTATTTGCAATTTTACTAACCCAACGTGGCATTAACGGGGGAGATTCGATTAAAGCGTTAGTGTTTTTAACGATTATTATGACGGTGGTGATTCAAGGATTAACGGCTCGATGGATGGCGAAAACCCTAGGGATTACGTCGAGTTCAGTAACGGGGGCGGTAATTGTGGGTTCAAATCCTTTGAGTCGATTAATCGGCAAATTATTCCAAGAACGGGATGAATTAGTTGTGATGATTGATACTGATCCTGAAGCCTGTGAACAAGCAAGACAGCAAGGATTAACCGTTTATCAAAGTAGTGCTTTAGATCCGAATGTATTAGAAGAAGCGGGATTAGAATCAATCGGAACCTTCTTAGCAATGACGAGTAATGGGGAAGTGAATGTTGTTTTAGCAGAACGGGCTGATACGGAATTTAACCCCCCTCGTGTGTTGGCATTATTTCCCCGTGAACCGCAAACAAAAACAACAGTAAATCGAGAGAAAGTTCAACAAGCTTTTATCCCCGATTTACCCTTAAAACAATGGAATACCTATCTCGAAGACCGAGAAGTGAAATTAGGAGAAACGGTCTTACGCCAACCGGGTTTAGAGTTTCAACGAGCGCACCTGCAAGCATTAATTCGCTCTGGAGAATTAATCCCTTTATTAATCGAACGAGACGGTAATCTGCAAGTATTACCCGCCTCGGAATCTTGGCAAGTCGGAGATCAAATTATTTATCTGCTTCATGACCCAAAACCCAAGTTACTTAAGCGTTTATCGGGTTCTCAACAGTCTAATTTAACCTTAGAAAAACATCCCGTTGTTGAAGAAGTTCCTCTAGAAGCGTCTTTAACCCGGTGAACCCTAAAGACAGCCTCTAGCCTACCGATTTATTCTAAAAATAAATTAGGATTAGGTGCATTATTTCCATCAGTGGGGCTGGGTTCTAGTGCAGGTTCCGGTGCAGGTTCCGGTGCAGGTTCCGGTGCAGCAGCAGCAGGTTCGGGCGCAGGTTCGGGTGCAGGGGGAGGTTCTGCGGGTGCGGGAGGATAATCTGAATAACCGTAATCTGGGGCTACTGTTGAGTCATAACCTCCGCTATCGTTGGAATAGGAAGGTTCTGAATAGTTGTAATTCCCGCTATCGTTGGAATAGGAAGGTTCTGAATAGTTGTAATTCCCGCTATCGTTGGAATAGGAAGGTTCTGAATAATTAGAATTACCACTATCGCCAGAATAGGAAGGTTCTGAATAATTAGAATTACCACTATCGCTGGCATAACCGGAATCATTATAGTAGGAATCTGTTTGAGAGACAGGACGAGCTTCTTCTACAGGTTGTTGTTGTGCGGAAATGGCTGCATCGCGTTCCGAAGCCCAGCCAGCAATCGCCCCTTGAGCTTCAGAATATAACGCCCGACCGTATCGAATTTGCGAAGCTTCAGCAATGGCGCCACTAAGATTTCCCTTTCCAGCCAAATCATAAGCGCGATTCAAAATCGGTCGATCTTCTGTCGTTTGTACTTGCGCCACCCAAGCGGAAATTTTATCCCGTGCTGGCTGATACAACGCTCGACCTGAGTTAATTTTAGAGGCTTTATCAATCGCAGCACTCAGATTTCCCTGTTTTGCTAAGGCTAAGGCTTCATTCAGAAGCGGTTGATCCTCAATAATTTCAATCCGTTTTGTCCATTCAGCAATTAATGTTTGAGCTTCAACCCGTAACGGGCGTCCCAAAGCGACTTGACGAGCTTGCTGCACAGCCGTTTCAAACCCATCTATAGTTTCTGTTTGGGCTAACCGTCGAGCTAAAGCCAGATAGGGCTGATCTTCTAATCGTTGAATTTCCTTACGCCAATGGGCGACTAAGGTTTGAGCGTGAACTCGCCGAGGTTGTTGAGGCGTAATCATCTGGGCTTGATCAATAGCCAGTTGTAACGTCAAAGGATGATCAATATTCGCCACAACCGTAGCCAACTGTAAATTAAGCAGATTTTGAATCTGTTGTGAAACCTCTTCCGGTTTAACTTGCGCTTCTGGATAGGGAGGACGATTATTCCCCATTTGATCCAGCGCCGCTTGTCCTTCCCAAAGAACCGCCATTTGTTGCCAAATCGGTTGACTATTGGTTTGATTCCAACTGAGGGCTTTAATTTGACCCATTAAAATCAAATTTTGGGATTCTGCATACAAAGGCGAATAGTGGGGAACCAAACTGGCAATATCCGTGAAACTCTCTATCTTTTTTTCTTTTAATTCTTTAACGGCTAAATCCAGTAAAGAGCGACTCCAATTTTTAATTTCTTTGACCGCCCCAGCTTGAATATAAAGTTTTTTATCAATTTTGTTAGCTAAAGCGATCGTTTCGGCTAATTTTTCGGGAGTATTTTCCTTGGCTAACTCACGGGCTTCATTCAAGCGTTGATTGCCTTGACGTTCCAAACTTAAGCGATCCATAATTTCATTAAACCGCTTTTCACTCCAATGGGTATTATTTAATTTTGATAACGCTTGGGCATATCCAAAAGCTTGTGTCCAATCTAAATCTTGCATGGCTTTCAGGGCTTTATCATAAATTTTTTGCCCTTGATCCCAATTATTTTTCCAGCCCTCTATGGCAATTTCCACCTGTTCATAAGCCGGGGTATTTTTCGGAACAATATTAACAATGGCTAAGGCTGCGTTTAAATCTCCATTACTATCAATTTTTTGCTTGGCAATTTCAATTAAGGCCCGTGACCACTGTTCCATTTTTTGTTGCGCGAGTCCCTGAAGCGGGTGGTCTGCGGGCCAACTGGCAATTAAGGTAAAGGCTTGACGTAACGGTTCTATTTTGCCCGACTTTGTAGCGAGATCAGCACAATATAACCGTTCACTATCGGGAGATAAGGGCGAGATTTCTTCACAATTTGGCGCTGGAGGCATGGTTAATAACCACAGCAGAGCCCCTGTCCCCATTGTTCCAAACCCCAAGAAAATAATCAACCACAGAAACGGCCAGCCCCACAACCAAGGCGGAAGTTTCAAGGGAATTCGTTTCTGGACAGTTTGCTTTTCCTCTACAGTAGTTTCTGAGATGTTCTCCGAGGGTGAAGAACTCGAAACCTCCTCAGAGAATTCCGATGGAGATAAGCGGGTTTGATCAAATTGGGGTGTCGTCATTCCTTCACCGTTTCCTCATAATCGCGAATTCAGCCTAGCTCGGACTTGGAAGTCAGTTGCTAAATATCAGGCTCACTTCCCAAGCTAGTCTGAGAACCTGTGACCGTACTGAACAAACCGAAGTCGAGTTTACATTGACAATTCCCTGACTCAAAGGGAGTGATTTTTAAGGTTTGTCCTGCTGTCAGAGGAGATTAAGCCATTGTAAACGAGCAGGTCTGTTGAAAACAGAAAACCTGATAAAATCATGGCAGATCTTAAGCCAATCCTCCAACTAAAGCAAGAAGAAATTTACAAAGTCTACCTCCCTCTTGTTCCCCTAAACCCCACAGGCTAAACCCTACCCCCTCTTCATTTACCGAAAAAATTGCCTTTAAAGCCCTGTGCCTTCGACAGCCCTTCGACAAGGCTTTGGACAGGACTCACGGCAAGCTCTTCTAGGAAGACTTTTTTTGTCTAGTAAAAATGACAGACTTTCCTCGTTTGGGGCAATAAAGGTTAAAATCAAGCTCAATCGCAGGAAATTGAGAATTTTTCACCTCGTACAGTGTGTATAGTAGGAGTTATTTTAATGAGCCGTATAAGTCGCAGGAAGAAAACAATTTTATTTTTAGCAGCAAATCCTGATTTTTCTACCCAGTTACGTTTAGATAAAGAATTGAAAGAAATCGAAGAAGGATTAAGACGATCTCAAAACAGAGAAGAATTTAAGTTAGAGAAACGATTGGCAGTGACACCAAGGGATATGCAGCGTGCTATCTTAGACTTAAAGCCTCAAATTATTCACTTTTCCGGTCATGGAGTCGGAAAGGGTGGGTTAGAGTTAGAAGATGAACAGGGACACGTTAAACGGGTGAGTGCTGAGGCGTTAGGGCGTTTATTTGAACTGTTTAAAGATCAGATAGAATGTGTGGTTTTAAATGCTTGTTATTCGGAAGTTCAAGCAAAAGCTATTGTTAGTCATATTCCCTATGTTATCGGGATGAAAAAGGCAGTGAGTGATCAAGCTGCTATTGCCTTTGCGATTGGATTTTATGATGCTTTAGGGGCAGGAAGAGACTATGAATTTGCTTATAAGTCTGGCTGTACAAGTATTAGTATGGCGGGAATTTATGAAGAGTTCAACCCAATTATTCAACGACTCTCTCCTTTAGTTCCTTCTATTAGTGGTACTCCCAGTTTATTAACACAAGCCTCTAGTTTTCCGGGGGGTTTAGAGAATCCTGAAGGATCAGTGAGTTTGAATTCTCCCCTTTATATTGAACGTCCTCCTATTGAAACGAATTGTTATGAAACGATATTACAAACAGGGGCATTAATTAGAATTAAAGCTCCCCGACAGATGGGAAAAACCTCTTTAATGCAGCGTATTCTTAACACCGCTAAACAACAGCAACATCAAACCGCCTATCTAAATTTTCAAGAATTTGATCATGATTCTCTCAATAGTCTTGATTTGTTTTTACAGGGATTTTGTGCTAATGTTGCTAATGGGTTAGAATTAGAGGATAAATTATCGGATTTTTGGAAAGGGGGTTTAGGGAGTAAAACCAAATGTAGTAACTATTTTCAACGGTATTTATTGACAACAATTTCTCAACCCTTAACCCTGGGATTAGATGAAGTGGATCAGGTATTTCAACATCTTGAAATTGCTCAAGAATTTTTTGCGTTACTGCGAACTTGGCACGAAAAGGGCAAAAATGAACCTGTATGGCAACGGTTACGGCTGGTAATTGCCCATTCTAAAGAAGTTTATATCCCCTTAAATATTAATCAATCTCCCTTTAATGTCGGTTTACCGATTGAATTACCCGAATTAACGGTAGAACAAGTTACAGATTTAGTCAAACGACATGGTTTAAACTGGTCAAATATAGAAATAAAAACCTTAATGGGAATGGTGGATGGACACCCGTATTTAGTCAGAAAAGCGTTGTATGAAATGGCGCGATCGCGTTTAACTTTAGAAGAATTTATTAAAATTTCTCCCACAGAAGAAGGGTTATATAGTGATCATTTACGTCGTCATTTATTCAACTTAAATCAAAATGATGGAGAATTAGCTAATGGGATGAAAAAAGTTGTTGCTTCTGAGAATCCTGTGCGGTTAGAAGGCAATTTAGGCTTTAAACTGAGAAGTATGGGTTTAGTTAAATTTCGGGGAAATGATGTGATTCCGTTGTGTAATCTTTATCGGCTGTATTTTAGCGATCGCTTGGGGGTATAATTATGAATAATAATCCCCAATTTCGCTATGATTATCAAGTCGGGGGGAGTCTTCCCGTTGATGCTCCTACCTATATTAAAAGAGTAGCTGATCAGGAATTTTACGACGCATTAAAACAGGGAGAATTTTGCTATGTTCTTAACTGTCGTCAGATGGGAAAATCCAGTTTAAGGGTGCAAACCAGGCGGCGGTTAGACGAGGAAGGATATGCTTGTGTGGCGATTGATATTACCGCCATTGGAACTTTAGAAATTACCCCCGAACAGTGGTATCGAGGGATGATTGAAGAAATTAGTAATAGCTTAGAATTATATACGAAATTTGACTCGGAGGAATGGTGGGAACAGCATCACCATTTATCCTTGACACAACGGTTTTGCAGGTTTTTAGAAGACATTCTTCTGAAATTCATTACAAAACCGATTGTGATTTTTATTGATGAAATTGATAGCATTTTAAGTTTACCCTTTAAAATTGATGACTTTTTTGCCTTAATTCGAGAGTGTTATAATCATCGAGCAGATCAACCGATTTATCAACGGTTAACTTTTGCCTTATTAGGGGTGACAACACCACCGGATTTAATTCAAGATAAACGACGCACCCCGTTTAATATTGGTCAAGGGATAGAATTAACCGGATTTCAGTTAACACAATCTGAACGGCTTGCTGAGGGGTTGAGGACGCAAACGGAACACCCTGAAAAGGTATTAGAAGCGGTGTTAAATTGGACGGGAGGACAACCGTTTTTAACGCAAAAACTCTGTAAATTAATTCGAGAAACTCATCAAATTATTCCGCCTAATGAAGAGGTAGAATGGGTGGAAAATTTAGTGCAAGACCGCATTATTAGTAACTGGGAAGGACAGGACACCCCCGAACATTTAAGAACGATTCGAGATCGGATTCTTTATGCTGGACATCAACGCACGGGACGACTTCTCGGACTCTATCAACAAATCTTACAACAACAGGGAATTGCTGCGGAAGATAACCCGGATCAAGTGATGTTGCGGCTATCGGGATTAGTGGTAAAACAGCAGGGAAAACTGAAGGTTTATAATCAAATTTATGCAACGGTTTTTAATTTAATTTGGGTAGAAACCGCTTTAGCAAATTTACGACCCTACTCAGAAGCGTTTAGTGCTTGGGAAAAGTCAGAACGTCAGGATGATTCCCGGTTGTTGCTGGGGGAAGCGTTAAAAGAAGCGAAAAAATGGGCTGAGGGAAAAAGCCTGAGTAGTGAAGATTATCAATATTTAGCAGCCAGTGAAGAATTAGATAAACGGGCGATGCAAGCGGAATTAGATGCCAAACAAAAAGCTTATGAAATTTTATCAAAAGCCAAACAACGAGCTACTTTAATCGGGCTGATTTCTGGTGTCGCCTTTGCCGTTGCTTTCGTTTCTTTCGTTGGAGTTATGATTGCAGTCAGAGAAGCAAAGTTAACTTTAGCCGCCACAGAAATCAGGTTAAAAGCTTCTTCTGCACAGGAATTATTCAGTCAGGGTCAAGAATTATTAGCCCTAAAAGAAGCCTTAATCACAGCCAAACAACTCAAAAAATTAGATCATTCTGTTTGGGAAAAAAATAATACCCGTGTGCAAACCGCTACCACCCTTCAAAAGATTTTGTATGGGGTAAAAGAGCAGAATAGCTGGAAAGGTCATGAGAACACGGTCGATAGTGTGAGTTGGAGTCCCGACGGCCAAACCCTGGCTTCTGGAAGTTACAAGACCATTAAGCTGTGGAGTCGAGAAGGTCAACTGTTGCAGACCCTCAATGGCCATGAGGATCTGGTCAATAGTGTGAGTTGGAGTCCCGACGGCCAAACTCTGGCTTCTGGGAGTGGTGACAACACCATTAAGCTGTGGAGTCGAGAGGGTCAACTGTTGCAGGCTCTCAAGGGTCACGAGAGTTGGGTTAGCACTGTAAGTTGGAGTGCTGACGGTCAAACTCTGGCTTCTGGGAGTGGTGACAACACCATTAAGCTGTGGAGTCGAGAGGGTCAATTGTTGCAAACTCTCAACGGCCATGAAAAGGAGGTCAGTAGTGTGAGTTGGAGTGCTGACGGTCAAACTCTGGCTTCTGGGAGTGGTGACAACACCATTAAGCTGTGGAGCCGAGAGGGTCAACTGTTGCAAACTCTCAACGGCCATGAAAAGGAGGTCAGTAGTGTGAGTTGGAGTGCTGACGGTCAAACTCTGGCTTCTGGGAGTGGTGACAACACCATTAAGCTGTGGAGTCGAGAGGGTCAACTGTTGCAGACTCTCCAGGCTCATGAGGATTCGGTCAGTAGTCTGAGTTGGAGTCCCGACGGTAAAACCTTGGCTTCTGGGAGTGATGACAACACCATTAAGCTGTGGAGTCGAGAGGGTCAACTGTTGCAGACTCTCAAGGGTCATGAGAGTTCGGTCAATACAGTGAGTTGGAGTCCCGACGGTAAAACCTTGGCTTCTGGGAGTGATGACAACACCATTAAGCTGTGGAGTCGAGAGGGTCAACTGTTGCAGACTCTCAACAGCCATAAGGGTTGGGTCAAGAGTGTGAGTTGGAGTCCCGACGGTAAAACCCTGGCTTCTGGGAGTTATAACCACACCATTAAGCTATGGAGTCGAGAGGGTCAACTGTTGCAAACTCTCCAGGCTCATGAGAATTGGGTCATGAGTGTGAGTTGGAGTCCCGACAGCCAAACCCTGGCTTCTGGGAGTAAAGACAAGACTATCAAGCTGTGGAGTCGAGAGGGTCAACTGTTGCAGACTCTCAACGGCCATGGGAGTTTGGTCTTGAGTGTGAGTTGGAGTCCCGACGGTAAAACCTTGGCTTCTGGGAGTTTGGACAACACCATTAAGCTGTGGAGTCGAGGGGGTCAACTGTTGCAGACTCTCAATAGCGATTGGAGTTCGGTCTTGAGTGTGAGTTGGAGTCCCGACGGTAAAACCTTGGCTTCTGGGAGTAGTGACTACACCATTAAGCTGTGGAGTCGAGAGGGTCAACTGTTGCAGACTCTCAACGGCCATGAGGGTTCGGTCATGAGTGTGAGTTGGAGTCCTGACGGCCAAATCCTGGCTTCTGGGAGTGAAGACAACACCATTAAGCTGTGGAGTCGAGAGGGTCAACTGTTGCAGACTCTCAACGGCCATGAGGGTTCGGTCATGAGTGTGAGTTGGAGTCCTGACGGCCAAACCCTGGCTTCTGGGAGTTTGGACAGCACTATTAAGCTGTGGAGTCGAGAGGGTCAACTGTTGCAGACTCTCAACAGCCATAAGGGTTGGGTCATGAGTGTGAGTTGGAGTCCCGACGGTAAAACCTTGGCTTCTGGGAGTTTAGACAAGACCATCAAGCTGTGGCATTTGGATTTAGATCTATTAATGGTATCGGCTTGTGAGTGGATGAAGGATTATCTGGAGAATAGTTCGAGTGTGAGTGAGGAGGATAGACATTTGTGTGATGGGGTGACGGTGAATAAACCGCAGTGAGATCCCCCCTAGCCCCCCTTAAAAAGGGGGGAACCGGAAAATAACAGTCTTTTTTAACGAATATTATGGGAAAATTAGGAACTCAAAGTCCCCCTTTTTAAGGGGGATTTAGGGGGATCAAATCTTAGGGTAAAATACGAATTTTAGATTAACTGATTATGACTTCCACACCCCAACCCAACGCTACAACCTATCAATTTTGGATTGACCGAGGGGGCACCTTTACCGATATTGTTGCCCGCAAACCCGATGGAAGTTTAATCACCTATAAATTATTATCAGAAAATCCCGAACGTTATCCCGATGCAGTCATTCAAGGCATCCGAGAAATATTAGAATTATCCCCCCATCAACCCATCCCCAGTGAATTAATTTCCGAAGTGAAAATGGGGACAACTGTTGCCACCAATGCCTTATTAGAACGAAAAGGCGATCGCACTTTATTAATAATAACAAAAGGTTTCAAAGATGCGTTAAGAATTGACTATCAAAATCGCCCCGATATTTTTGCCCGTCAGATTATTTTACCCGAAATGCTCTATGAACAAGTCATCGAAGTGGAAGAACGTTATACCGCCCAAGGCGAAGAATTAACCCCCGTTAATTTAGCCGGATTAAAACCCCAATTACAACAAGTTTATCAAACCGGAATTAGAAGCTGTGCCATTGTTTTAATGCACGGTTATCGCTATCCCCAACACGAACAACAAATTGCTACCTTAGCCCAAGAAATCGGCTTTACTCAAATTTCCATTTCCCATCAAGTTAGCCCCTTAATGAAGTTAGTCAGCCGAGGAGATACCACCGTTGTTGATGCTTATTTATCGCCTATTTTAAAATGTTATATTAATCAAGTTGCTTCTCAATTAAATTCTAACTCCCCCCTTTTTAAGGGGGGTTGGGGGGGATCAAACCCCATAAAATTAATGTTTATGCAATCCAATGGTGGCTTAACCAATGCCCAAAAATTCCAAGGAAAAGATAGTATCTTATCAGGGCCAGCCGGAGGAATTGTAGGCGCAGTTCAAACCAGTTTAAAAGCCGGATTTCAGAATATTATTACTTTCGATATGGGCGGAACATCCACCGACGTCGCCCATTTTAATGGCGAATATGAACGCCAATTTGAAACAGAAATAGCGGGAGTCAGAATGCGAACTCCGATGATGGCTATTCATACCGTCGCGGCGGGAGGGGGTTCAATTTTAAGCTTTGATGGGTCAAGATATCGCGTTGGGCCAGAGTCCGCAGGCGCTAATCCTGGGCCAGCTTGTTATCGCAATGGTGGACAATTAACGGTGACAGATGCTAATGTAATGTTAGGGAAAATTCAGCCCCAATTCTTCCCGAAAGTATTTGGAAAAAACGGTGATTTACCCTTAGATGCTGAAATTGTTTGTCAAAAATTTACTGAATTAGCAATAGAAATTCAAACCCAAACCGGAGATACTCGCACACCGGAAGAAGTCGCCACCGGATTTATTACTATTGCGGTTGAAAATATGGCAAATGCCATTAAAAAAATCTCCCTACAACGGGGTTATGATATTTCTAATTATACCCTTTGTTGTTTTGGCGGTGCAGGGGGTCAACACGCTTGTTTAATAGCCAATACATTAGGAATTAAACAGATATTTATTCATCCCTACGCCGGAGTTTTGTCTGCTTATGGGATGGGTTTAGCGGATGTCAGAATATTACGAGAAAAAGCGATAGAAAAACCATTAACCAAAAATTTGATTCCTGAGTTAGAAGCTAGTTTTTTAGAGTTAGAAACGGAAGCAAAAACAGAATTAGAAAATCCTGAATCAAAAATAGAGATAATTCTGAAGCTTAATCTCAAATATGAGGGAACAGATTCTATATTATCGGTTAATTTTATTAAAAATTTATCTAATTTAACTCAACAATTTGAACAACAACATCAAACCCGCTACGGATTTATTAAACCTGAAAAAAGCTTAATTGTTGAATCCATTAATATTGAAATTATTCAAAAAATGGATACTTCCGAAGAACCGATATTAACCCGAACTCGCACTGAACCTCCTACAGCGATCGCAACAGTTCTTATATATACCAATAATCAATGGCAAAATACCCCTATTTTTGAAAGAGATGATTTACAACCCGGAGATATTATTAACGGGCCTGCTATTATTATTGAATCGATTGGAACGAATATTATTGAACCGGGATGGCAAGCAGAATTAACCGAACGAAATTATTTAATTTTAAAATCAAATCATTCTGTTAATTTTCCCTTAATTAAAGAAGAAAAAGCAATAAAAGCTGACCCCGTAAAATTAGAAATCTTTAAAAATCTATTTCAATTTATTGCAGAACAAATGGGAATTACGTTGCAAAATACCGCCAGTTCTGTTAATATTAAAGAACGCCTGGATTTCTCCTGTGCTATTTTTGATCAAAACGGTCAATTAGTTGCAAACGCACCCCATATTCCCGTTCATTTAGGGTCAATGAGTGAAAGCGTTGAAAGTTTAATCGCTGCGAAAGGAGAAACCCTAAAACCAGGGGATGTTTATCTATTAAATAATCCCTATAATGGCGGTACTCATTTACCCGATGTCACCGTCATTACCCCAGTTTTTAATGATTCCGGTGAACAAATATTATTTTACGTTGCTTCACGGGGACATCAAGCCGATATTGGGGGAATAACACCGGGTTCTATGCCTCCTAATAGTACCCATATTGAGGAAGAAGGGATTTTAATTGATAATATTCAATTGGTTAAACAAGGGATATTTTTAGAAAGAGATCTCTTAAATTTATTAACATCAGGAAAATACCCAGCCCGAAATCCTGCCACAAATATTGCTGATTTACAAGCGCAAATTGCTGCGAATGAAAAAGGCGTTCAAGAATTGCAAAAAATGGTCACTCAATATGGCTTAAATACGGTTCAAACTTATATGCAGTATGTTCAGGATAATGCCGAAGAATCCGTGCGACGGGCAATTGATGTGTTAAAAGATGGTGAATTTAGTTATCAAATGGATAATGGGGGAATAATTAAAGTTAGGATTAAAATTGATAAAAATAACCGCACTGCTAAAATTGATTTTACCGGAACATCTGAACAATTAACGACTAATTTTAACGCCCCAAAAGCGGTTTGTAAAGCAGCCGTTTTATATGTTTTTAGAACCTTAGTTAATGATAGTATTCCTCTGAATGCGGGATGTTTAAAACCGTTAAATATTATGATTCCTGAAGGCTGCTTTTTAAACCCCCATTATCCGGCGGCTGTGGTTGCGGGAAATGTGGAAACGTCTCAAGCGATAGTTGATACCTTATATGGCGCGTTAAACGTGATGTCAGCGTCTCAAGGAACAATGAATAACTTTACGTTTGGTAACGAAAATTATCAATATTATGAGACAATTTGTGGGGGTTCAGGTGCGGGAATCAATTATAATGGAACTGATGCCGTTCATACCCACATGACTAATTCCCGTTTAACTGACCCAGAAGTATTAGAATGGCGTTATCCGGTATTATTAGAAGAGTTTAGTATTCGGAAAAATAGTGGCGGTTTAGGACAATTTCGAGGCGGGAATGGGATTATTAGAAAAGTACAATTTTTAGAAAAAATGACCGCAGCAATATTATCAGAACATCGCATTATTCCCCCCTTTGGGTTAAACGGCGGACAACCCGGTTTAGGGGGAAAAAATTATGTCATTCGTCATCAGGAAACAGTTGAAGAATTAGCAAGTACCGCAACAGTAGAAATGAATATTCATGATACTTTTGTAATTGAAACCCCAGGAGGGGGAGGATATGGAAAGAATCATTAACTTTGACCAGATATTAAATGATTCCTTATTCGTAATTCGTAATTCGTAATTCGTAATTCCCTGTTCCCTCTAATAAATTTGTTTTCTCATCACCAAACAATTGCGTTGATCATCTAACCGTGTATAATACAATTCATCCGTTAATTTAGACATAAAAATCAGTCCTCGTCCGCCTTCATGTTCTAACGGGTCAGCGTGCATTTCACTCATCGTCTCTAGGGCTTTTTCTAAGTTAAAAGGTTCTCCCCAGTCCCAAATTCGCATTTCAATCCAGGGGGAAAAAACCTTAACTTCTAACTCAATAGGTGTCGTTTCAGGTAAGGTACGGTGAGCATGGCGCACAGCGTTTGTAAAACCTTCCGTTAAAGCAATTTGACACTTATGAAAAATATCTGAAGGCAGAAAAGTAGAGGTGATTCTGTCAAACCACTTTAACACATCTTCTAAGGCGGTTAAGGAGGTTTTCACCTGAAGATTAGATTGTGCTAGTAGCGCTTCATTACTCATCAATTCTCTACATAGCACCGCTATTTTTGTGAAATACAACCATTATAGTTTTGGCAATTAACTTCATGTCGTACATTAAACTCCAATTTTCTTGATACTTCAAATCTAAACGAATAATATCCTCAAAATTTTTAACTTGAGAGCGACCATTTACTTGCCATTCTCCCGTCATTCCCGGCTTGACATCTAATCTTTGCCATTGAGGAACTTCATAACGTTCTACCTCATCCGGTGTAGGCGGACGAGTACCCACTAAACTCATTTCACCCTTTAAAACATTCCAAAATTGCGGTAATTCATCTAAACTGGTTCGCCGTAAAAACTGACCCACTTTGGTAATTCGAGGGTCATTATCATTCTTGAAAATAGCCCCTTGTGCTTGATTGGGAATTTTATCTTTTAGTGCTTCTGCATTGCTACACATGGAACGAAACTTCCAAATGCGAAATCGTTTTCCCATCCACCCACAACGCACTTGACCAAAGAAAATCGGCCCCGGACTATCTAAACGAATGGCAAGAATAATCGGAACTGCTAAGATTGATGTAATTCCTAAACCCACAAGGGCACCCACAACATCAATGAATCGCTTCAACCAAGACCTAATAGACGGATGAGTCACAGGAAGGCGATTTTCTCCGCGAACTTTTTCCTTGAGTACGTCGTCCGCACTCGGAGGTTCTATGGTTAACACTTGGTCGAGGGAAGTGAGGGAAAAAACAGCCATCACTTGAGAGCCAACGGATTTTAATACTAAGTCAATACCTTTGGCTTTTGTTGTTTTTAGATTGCTAATCAGTGCACCAATTCCGCTACTATCAATAAATATAGTCTGGCTAAAATCCAAAATAATTTTTTTCGGCGGAGGATTGAGAGAAATAACATCCTGACAGGTCGTTTTAAAGGAAACCGCCTCTAACACACTTAAACGTTCCGGTAAGCGAACAGAGACGATCTCTCCTGCTAGGGTAATGTGAAATTTTTCCTCTGGAATTTGACCAACCATCTCCATGATTTGCTGGGTAGTTGTTGTTAATTTGACTGCTGTATTTTGACGATACCGACAAAGAATTGAGAAAGAGGCTGAATTATAGTGGAAAATTGTGGTAGATTTACCTCTTTCTAGTGTGACAATTGCACCCCTGGTAAAAATCTCTATTATTTTAAGATCCAGAATGATTCTATCCTAAAATTTCTCCAACCGCCAGACGGGTTCCGTTTGCAAAATCCAAACCAGATTGTACTCGTTTCCCGGCTAATTGTACTTCTGTCAATAGTAGTAATCCTGCACCCGTTTGCACCACTGGCCCAAAACGTTTAACTAAAGCGACTACTTCTCCCGGTTGTCCTGAAAGTTGAGATAAATAAGGCCATTGTTGTTGCAAATTTTGGTATTCCGGGGGAAATTGAGATTGATATTCTGGCATTAAGGGTACAGTAGCACAAACTTTCAAGGGTTTATCCCGAAATGATGTGATACAGTTGGGGTAAAAGCCTCGAATTTGATGATGTAATGCGATCGCAGATCGATGCCAATCTAAATGATAATCTTGATCTTTAATTAAAGGGGCATAAGTTGCCAAGGCTTGATCTTGAGGAATCGGTTGAATTTCTCCTCTGTCTAATTTTACTAACGTTTCTACTAATAAATCAGCCCCCAATTGGGCTAAACGTTGTCCTAAATCCGTTGCATTTTCTAATAGTCCAATGGGTGTCACCACTTTTAATAACATCGGCCCAGTGTCCATCCCTGCATCCATTAACATAGAAGTCATTCCCGTTTCCTCTTCCCCATGATATAAACACCATTGAATCGGGGCGGCTCCGCGATATTTGGGTAAAATTGAGCCATGACCATTCACACATCCCAACCGAGGCATATCCAGAATTTCTGGGGATAAAATTTGTCCATAAGCCACCACCACAAAAACATCCGCCTGAGCTTCTCGCAATAGATTTAAGGTGTTTTGATCTTTTTTCACCCGTTTGGGCTGCCAAATCGATAATTGATGGGTTTCTGCTAATATTTTGACCGGAGAAGGGGTCAATTGACTCCCCCGACCTCGGCGTTTATCCGGTTGAGTCACAACGGCTAAAACGTCAAATTCAGGGTGGTCTAACAACCGTTCTAAACTCGGAACTGCAAATTGAGGTGTACCAAAAAAAACAATTTTCATTATCTTGTAATCAGTTATCAGTTATCAGTTATCAGTTATCAGTTTAAGAGTGAATCCTTGATTATTTCTAGGGTGTAATAGCGACTTCAATCCGTCGATTGAGTTGGCGATTATTTTCAGAATTATTATTAACAGTAGGACGATTAGACCCATATCCAATCGCTGACCAGTGATAGTCTGTTCCAGCCGCTTCGGATAAATATTTCATCACCGCTTCTGCACGACTAAAAGATACATCTAAATTTTGTTGAGGATTTCCTTGATTATCCGTATGACCAATCACCCGCACCGCAGCCCCTTTATAAGTTTTAATATCCGTAATAATCGTATCTAAAATCACGTTAGCCCCAGGACGCAAAATTGTACTCCCGACATCAAACAACACATCACTGGGAAACGTAACAATTAAGGTATTAGAATTTTGACGACGTTCCGGCTTTGTGGAAATCCCAGGGGGGAAAGGTTGAGTCGGTTTTTTATTTCCTGACCCAGAAGTTGAAGTTGCAGCCCCTAATTGCTGTTCGAGAATTTGTAAACGTTCCTCCAAAGGTTCCGTCGGACGACTCGATCCCAATTGGGTTTCTAAAGCCGCCGTTTTTCCCATGAGCGTATTTAACTGGCCCTGGAGTTGTTGCAACTGCACCCGCAGTTGTTGACGTTGGGGGTCAGTTAAAGTTTGACTGGGTGTGGGGATCGGTTGAGGGGAAGCAGGACTCGGACTCACCACCGGAGTCGGGATCATTCCCTGGGTACCCCAATTTTGGGTTTTCTCAAGCAACTGTTCTGTTAAGGGAACTTCAGACCGAGAATTCGGATAGACTTGAGCAATTGCCATCCCCACAAACCAAGCCAGCACTGAACCCACCGTCAACAGCAGGAGGTTAAACACCATTGTTCCCACAAACAATAGGCCGTTAAATCGGCGAGGGGGAGGAGGGGTCGGCGGTTGAATTCGTGGCTTTGCAGATTTTGTCATCAATTAATCTCCTTAATCAGTTATCAGTTATCAGTTATCAGTTATCAGTTATCAGTAGAGACGTGCCATGGCGCGTCTGTACCAGTTATCAGTTATCAGTTATCAATTGGTAACTAACAAGCTGTTAAATCTCAATGACATGATCAATTAATAACTATTAAGGATTAATTAATAATTATTAACTATTAACTCATGACTTCTGACTGATAACTGGCTACTGATTATTAATACCTGATAAAGTCTGAACCTCCAAACTGTCATCAGGATTAAATGTGACTTGAAAATCTGCTAAGGGTTCATTGATGGGACGATTCCCAACAGGTTTATATAATAAATCCGGTAATGGGGTTTGTTTTGTTTCCGTTTCTGTTGCCGGATTTAAAGATTTATAACCCACAATTGCCCCATCTTTTGCCACACTCACCCGATAAACTAAGGGGACTTTCACATCCGCCGCAGGTATCCAAGCTTTAACCAATTTTTCATCGAGTTGAGCTTTTAAATCGTTGAGTTCTTGAACATCAGTAATGGGCTGTGGACTAGACAGATTAGACGCTAAAGGTGCTTCCGGTGTCACTGGACTTGGTGAACCCGTTGGGGGGGACGCGCTGGGTGTGGGAATGGTTTCCGTCTGTGCTTGGGGTTGTGGTTTCGGGTCTTGAGGTCGTTTGACATCGGGAATGGGCAAAGCAAACACAGCTAAAGCCGTTAATACCAGACTCGATACCCCAATAGCTGCGGGCTTCACCCGTTGAGCAACAGGTTGTTCCGGTTTCAGATAACGTTTAGAAAGCGGTTTTAACTGGAGAGATAATTCAGGTAAAGTCTGGCTATCCGCTAAAAACTGATCGATTGCTTCAACCAGGTCAAATAATTGTACCGTTGTTAAATCCACCGTAACGGTTGGAGAATCAGGTAAAGAAGACCCCTCAGAGGGAGTTTCCTCCGAAGACTCATAAACCCTTAACTGATGTAACTCTCCTCCGATGGGGCGCAATTCCACCAACTCCGGCTTGGCGTGAGGTCGTTCAGGGGGAATGAGTCCACTCAGGAACCCTTGAGCGTAGCGACTGACCTGTCGTACCAAGCTCTCAAAAAACTCCCGTCCCCCGGTAATCGGTTGGGGGTAGCCCACAAAATGACATTCTGCATTCATGAGCTTATTTAAACTGGCTCTTCCGTCGGATTTCCCATCGGTTCCTTGGGGTAAGCCCTGCAAAATCAGTTTGCAGTTCGGTAAACTATATTGACGTTCAATCGTCATTCGACTTCTCCATCAAACAAACTAATCCAAAATCGCTGCATTCCAGCCGTACCGGTGCAAAACAGAAGTTTCTCTAATAAACGGATGGCTAAATCGTTTAACTTCTCATCAGAACTATAAGCCATTACCAACGCCCGTCGGGGATTCATGCGACTGCGGAAATGTACCCGAAATTGGGTTAAGTAGTTGGACAGTTGTAAATGTCGTTCAATCGGAATTTGTTTTTGTTTTAGGGCTTCATAATCCATGAGTAACTGCCGAATTTTGGCGGTTAACCGTCTTCCGAGGTTACAGATAATCACGACTAACGCTTTCGCCTCTAGCAGACTTAGGGTTCGACGCTGACTAAACCTGCGTAACGGGTTGGTACTACGAAGTCGCCATAATTTCACCCGATTTTGAATCACCGTTTGTAAATCGAGTTCTGAGATGATCACCAGCATATGTTCTGCACCACCCAGATATAAGGCTTCAATTGCCAGTAACATCAAATCAATTTCTAACCGGGCTCGACGTGGACATCCGTTCTCAGAAATTGCTAAATCTGGTAAACTGTCCAATATAATTGGGATTGACTGACTTTGGGACTGTTCTAACTGCATTACACTCACTGTTGCTGCGATAGCAGCACAACATTAATTCCAAAATACAAGAGGGAGTCACAGGTTCCATTTGGGCTGGAACAAGTCGCACCCATGATTTCAGATCACAAGCTTCTAGTGTACGCTTTTTAAAGCATCTGTTTTTCTCCTTCAATTTTACTCCTCTTGCCTGGAATAGCTTGACCTCGACTTAGATTGTCCTAGTGAACTGGGGGGCAATCATCACAGCATGAGTCTGTTTAACGGATAATTCCAACAGAATCCAAAAAAATTATTAACACAACATTGCTATTTGTAACAGCGTTTTAAAGTAAACACAGGTTAAGCAAAAATACTCTTCCTGCTTTTTCCAACTGCCTCAGCCTTGGAGGTTGTTTTAGTGTCGTGGCTCATAGATACAAAATGCAGAAAATTAGTTCAAAAGAATTACTGGATTTATATAACGATGGGAAACGGGACTTTGGTGCCCTAGATTTAAGTGGGTCAGATTTATTTGAAGCCAACTTAGAAGAGATTGACTTGGCAGGCAGCAACTTAAACGGGATTTATATGCCCTATTCTAATCTGAGTTACGCTAACTTACACCAAACTCAACTTCAAGATGCCCAACTCGGAGATACCCAACTTTACCAAGTGGATTTATCCGAAGCCAACCTTCAAGGTAGCAGTTTATCTCGATGTAACCTCCGCCATGCAGATTTACGCGGTGCGAATTTGCAACATTGTAATTTACAAGGAGCCGATTTATATAATGCCAATTTGACAGAAGCTGACTTAAGATTTTCTAATTTAAGTAATGCTAATTTGGAAAATGCTAAGTTAACTAATGCTCAATTAGCAGGCTGCAATTTATTTCGCTCTAAAATGGCTAATTTATCCGATGCTCAATGTGATCATACCACCATAGGGCCCGATGGATATTAATCAGTTATCAGTTGTCAGTTATCAGTTGTCAGTTATCAATTTGAGGTTTAATTCTATAATGTCGATAACGACAATAATCTTTGAGAATGCGATCATGATCAAAACATAGGTTTTGGGGAATTTTCCAAGGTTCAAAGAGTTCTAAATTTTTGGCATCATCTGCGGCTTGGGGTTCCCCAATAGCCGTCGCTAAAAAGACAACACTTAAGGTATGTTGACGGGGATCTCGATTCGGATTAGAATAAACATAAAATTGTTCAATTAATTCTATTTCTAATCCCGTTTCTTCTTTGGCTTCTCGAATAGCCGCCGTTTCTACAGATTCTCCATAATCTACAAATCCTCCCGGAATTGCCCACCCAAAGGGCGGATTTTTTCGTTCAATTAATACTATCGGTCGAGCCGGACGATCTATTAATTCAATAATAATATCAACGGTTGGAGTAGGGTTACGATAAGCCATAAATTGATAGTTAAGGGTTAAGGGTTGAAAACCATCGTATTTTTTAATTTAAAGCATTAGATTTGGGTTTTAAAATTGAGGGAATTTTTTGTAAAATTTGGTTACTAATTTCTTCCGGGGTATCACCAGAATTAATCATAATTTCGAGATCGGCTTGAGCATAAAGGGGAGTGCGTTGTTCTAATAAGGTTTGTAATTGTTTTAACGGTTCGGGATGTTGTAATAAAGGTCGGGTTGTATCTTCTTTTAAACGATTATAGAGTTCTTCAACGGGAACATTAAGCCAAATAATAATTCCATGTCGAAGATAACTCCAATTCATCTTTTTCAGAATAATTCCTCCCCCTGTAGAAATCACAAATTTTTGATAAGCACAAAGTTGGGATAAAACCTGAGATTCTATATCTCTAAAAGCTTCTTCACCTTCGGTGGCAAAAATCTCAGCAATAGATTGATTGGCTACTTTACTAATCAACTCATCGGTATCGATAAATCGATAATCTAATTGTTTGGCTAGAATTTGTCCAATGGTAGTTTTACCCGACCCCATCATTCCAATTAAATATAGATTAATTCCTTGTAACTGTTCTTGCAAAATTTATAGCTCCCTTTCAACTCAATATCTAATTCTATCATTAAACGAGATTTTATTAATAAAAACCAGCTTCAACCCCCTGTAATTTCAAGTTTATTTTCGATAAGGTTCATCACTCTCGTCTTCATCTAATCCCCAATCTTCATCATCATCCTGAGTCGGATAATGGGGCGGTTCAATATCATTTTGGATTTTAGTTTGAGGAGGAGGGGTAATAATCCGATAATCAGCATCATAAATCGTTTCTACTTTCCCAACTCCGGTACTACTTGCATCTCCTCGATAACCATAGGAATAAACCGAACCTGACCAAGATTCTGATTTAGGTTGTTGTTCGGTTTCATAAACTTTAGATTCAGAATCAGGGGAATTGTTACTATAGGATGAGTT
The DNA here is from genome assembly GCF_014697575.1 of Planktothrix sp. FACHB-1365. GTDB lineage: Bacteria > Cyanobacteriota > Cyanobacteriia > Cyanobacteriales > Microcoleaceae > Planktothrix. Next base: position 24,225 of record NZ_JACJSC010000004.1, read on the forward strand.
TGAAGCGGGTTGAGAAACTGATGGTTTTTCTTCTGCGTCCCAGGAGGGATTAAAGGGTTTTACTTTTGTCTCCCAATCATCATTGGAACCCTCGCCATCAGATGTTTCTGGTTCCGAATTGCTAACGGAATCATAGCGGGTATAAACTGACGGTTGAGGCGGTTCAGGGGGCGGAGAAGTATAACCCCAAGAAGCATTACGGTCAGGTTCTACAGGCGGTTTAGAAGATCCTTGAAAGGTAGTTGAAGCCTTCAGATTCGTATTAGAGAATTGGAATAATTGGGCAATCATCCAATAAGTTAATATTCCGGCGGTAATTGCAATTAAAATCCACAGAGAAAGCGGTAAGGCAGGTAGTTGATTTCCTAAGAAAATTAAAGGTAAGGATGGCGTTAGATTTTGAATCGTAAAGATCGCCAAGCCTCCCACAAGAATTAGTAAAGTAATCAGTTGTGTAATAGACATTTTTTAAAAGTCAAAAGAAGGACGGTTGTAGAGACGTGCCATGGCACGTCTCTACAGGGGATTGTATCGACAAAATTAAGCTTTAAGGAAAATAAGGTTCATCGTTGTCATCTGACGCTTCACTGCCTCCACCAACAGCAACTAAATCAATTTGTTGACGATAGTAGTCTACACTTTTCACCTGAACTTCGACATTATCCCCTAGACGGTATTGATTGCGATTTTTGCGACCGACTAAGGTTTGTTGGCGAGAACGGTATTCATACCAGTCATCTTTGAGAGAGGAAACATGAACCAGTCCTTCCACCCGTAACATTGTGCCACCAGGGGACTGTACCTCAATTTCCACAAAGAATCCATAGGACTGAACCCCAGTAATTAACCCGATGAAGTTTTGACCCGTGCGTTCCTTCATGAACCCGGTTTTCTTGAGTCCTTCTAAGTCTTCCTCCGCATCCACCGCAACGCTTTCCCGTTCACTCAGATGCACCACTAACTGGGTAAACTGACTTTCTAACTCATGCTGAATTTCCGGGGGAAGCACATTCCAGCTAATTTTGCCATGACAGGAAGAATGTCCCAACTCCACCCGATCTTTCGCACGAGTTGAACGACGATCTCGTCCTTCGTCAAATACCGTTTTGAGTACCCGCAAAATCTGTAAATCGCAATAGCGAGACAAAGGGGAAGTGCAATGGGTATAACAGGGAAGTGCTAACCCAAAATGCAGTTTAGCGGTGGTACTGTAAACCGCAGGTTTGAGGGTTTCTTCTAATAAATAACTTAAAACCCGTTCGGCTCGACTATTGGCTAATTCTTCGGTAAATTCTTGGAAGGTACTCGGTTGAACTTCTTCGTCTTCTTCCAAAAACAATTCCGTCCCCAAATGGGTCGATAATTTTGCTAACTCTGACACATCGGATGATTCTGGTGGCGGTTGAACCCGATAAATCGCTGGAACCCCCAAGGTGTGTAAATGACTAGCGACAATTTGATTCGCTAATACCGTTAATTCGGAAATCATCGCCCGGGCAGGAGACAATGAAGATAGAACAATCGGCCCTAATTCCCCTTCATCATTAAAGTGGCAATGGGTATCGGGTAAATTGAGTTCAAAACTGCCCCGTTCTAGGCGAATTTGGCGCACAGCCCGACTCAGTTCTAACAAATTTTCTAAAACGTTGGCAAAGGGAGAGGGTTCACCATCGAGAATGGCCTGAGCTTGTTCAAAGGTGAGTTGATGATCCACCCGTACCACACTGGGTTGGATGTCGTATTCAACAACTCGTCCGGCCATATCCAACGTAATCATAATGGATAGGGTTAATCGTTCCTCATTGGGAACTAAGGCCAAACGTTCGCAACACAGGGTTTCAGGATAAATGGGAATCAGTTTATCCGCTAAATAAATCGCCGTTCCCCGTTTACGCGCTTCTCGATCCAGATCGCTATCGGGGAGAATATAATGGGCAGCATCCGCTAAATGTATCCCTAACTGCCACTGATCAGATTTCGTTTGTTCGATGCTAAAGGCATGATCAATGCAGGGGAGACGGTGGGGCGGTTCGGAATCTTTGAAAACCGAAAATTCCGGGTTTCCTGAATCGGGTTGAAAACTAATGGTTAAGACATTGCGAATATCAGCCCGATTTTTGAGATCAGTTTTTTTCAAGGTGCTAGAAATAGCTTCGGCTTCTCGTAAGGCTCCGGCGGGCCATTTTCGCGGTAAATCATGTTTACAACAAACAATATCTAAATCATCCGCATCTTCCGCATCAGAACCCAGAATTTGAACCACATGACCCATGGGACGATGGACACCAATGGGATAGCGTAAGACCTCAACATGAACTAAATGATCGACCGCTCCACTTAATTCTTCAGGATCATTAATTAAATCTAATTCAAATAACAAACGGTCGTCTAAGGGAACCGCCCGATAACCTGTTTTGGTTTGTTTAATTCTCGCTAAAACCGAAGGATTGGCTCGTTCTAAAATTAGATAAACTTCTCCTTCGGGTGAACGGCGGCGGCTTCCTTCTTTTATAATCCTAACCAGAACGCGATCGCCATTCCAAGCGGTACTCAGATGACTTTCTCGAATATAAACATCTTCTGCTCCTTCAGCATCTTGAATGGCAAAACAGAAGCCTTTACTCGAACATCTGAGTTTCGCTTCCACAATTCCTTCTTCGGGAATTCGTCGATAGCGACCCTTATCTTTTTCTAAAATACCAATCCGTTCTAACGCATCCAAAGCAATCTGAAATCTACGGAGACTTTCCTCGTCGGGAGCGAGTTTTTTTTCTAGCGCTTTGGGGGCGACTAATTTATCATCGGAAAAATAAGCTAACAGTGTAGCGATTGAAAATTCCATGTAGCGATTAATCCTCGTTGTCTGAATTTAGGCCAGTGGTCAGTGTCGCAACCGTAATCATAAGAAAAAAATGGGAAGTTTGGAAACCCCATTGAGGAGGTGTAGGAATTCCTCAGTGGCTCATCGCAGAACCCCATCAAGGACAGTGTTACAATGAGGAATGCGGAAAGCGGTCTGTCGGATGATAGATGCGAAAGGCTTTGGATTAGACCGTAACATCTATTGCCTTCAAGCCAACTAACTCTGAGCGTATGGAATAGCACCCAATGTTGATTCCCTTGGTGCTGTCGGGATAGGGTACAGAATTTGTGACGTATGGCTGCGTAAATGACTAATTTTTAAGTATATCGTAGTTTGTTTAGGAAATTTTAATCATGCTGTCTCAATTAAGAACTCGTTATCCTACAGGAAGTTTAATTTCTGAGTTACTGACGATTTATCAAGGAAAATATGTGGTTCGCGCCGTTGTCCAAGTGGAGGGTGTAATCTTGACAACGGGATTAGCGGCGGCGGATACTGTTGAATTGGCAGAAGATCAAGCGAAGAAACGAGCTATTCAAGCGCTGGAACTGGACACAACCCTCCCTAAACTTTCGAGTTCAACTGAACCGTTGAAACCTGGGGTGATGGAGGTTAAGAATCAAGTTGTTAGTCCTCCCCCTTTACCCTCAGAACCTGTGAAAATTGAGAGTCCTTCCCCGGTGTCGTCTGGGGTTGTTTCCTCAGAAACCCTGAATGTGAGGATGGCGGAGTCTTCTTCCTTAACTTCGGATGACTGGTTATCAGCAACCTATATCCAACCTAAAACGGAAAAACAACCCTCCAGTTCTGAGAAAGAAACACAATCATCTCCTGCTAAGGGGTCTAAAGGACGGAGTGCGTCTTTACCCCCGATTCCCACCGCAACAACAGAAGCAGTTTCGACTTATAATGATGAACCGGAATTGAGTAGTCCAGCACCTGCAAGTCGTCCCCTGGAAACAACGGATTTTTCCTCAGATATTGCCAAAACGGATATTGAATTAAAGCGCTTAGGTTGGACTCCTGAACAGGGTTCTGCCTATTTACAAAAAACCTATGGAAAGCGTTCTCGCCGTTTATTAACGGATGCAGAATTATTGGATTTTCTGCATTATTTAGAGTCTCTTTCTACACCCACAACGGTAGAACCATAAGGGGAATTTGACCCGAAGAATTAAAAGTCAGAGCAGGAGATTATATGAAATTCCTAAATGTTTGCTACAAATCCCCCGTGTAGAGACGTTGCATGCAACGTCTCTACACGGGGTTAGGGAGGATCATCTGTAGCATCTATAATGGGATTTCATATTAATTCCGGTGGAATTTCCCTACTCTGATGAGGATCAAACCCCCATCGAGAAAACGACTTTATTTCGGTTGGGAGTTGACTAAAGAAATACAGAACAAGGAAACACTGAACGGTTAAAAATGGGATCGGAATTAATGCAGTTGAAACCGTTATAATTTTTGATAATCAATTGCCCCTTAAAAACGGTAAATCCTGTTTTTAGATTGCCCATTGCCTATTTTATCATAAAACTTAGAAACCCACTTTCTTATTAAAGATCTCCGGGTTTAACCCAAATTTTTGACCACCGAACTTGGTTTCTTCGTGTAAAATTGTAAAATTACCCTTGCTTCCTATCATTAACACTCTATGAAAAGCGCATTTTTAGACCGCCTCCACAGTCCTGAACGTCCCGTTATCGTATTTGACGGAGGAATGGGAACCAACCTACAAACCCAAAACCTGACGGCGGATGACTTTGGCGGAAAAGATTATGAAGGCTGTAATGAATATTTAATTTATACCAAACCGGAAGCCGTTGCAAATGTTCATCGAGGATTTTTAGAAGCAGGTGCAGATGTAATTGAAACTGATACTTTTGGTGCGACTTCGATTGTTTTAGGCGAATATAATTTAGCCGATAAAGCATATCATTTAAACAAAACCGCAGCCGAATTAGCAAAGCGTTTAACTCAGGAATATTCTACACCCGAAAAACCCCGATTTGTTGCAGGTTCAATGGGGCCAGGAACTAAATTACCCACCCTCGGACATATTGATTTTGATACGTTACATCATGCGTTTGCTGAACAAGCCGAGGGATTATTTGATGGAGGTGTGGATTTATTCATCGTTGAAACCTGCCAAGATGTACTGCAAATTAAAGCAGCCTTAAACGGAATTGAAGATGTTTTTGCTAAAAAAGGAGAACGTCGTCCGATTATGGTTTCTGTCACAATGGAATCCTTTGGAACGATGTTAGTCGGGTCAGAAATGAGCGCGGCGTTAACAATTTTAGAACCTTATAAAATTGATATTTTAGGATTAAATTGTGCCACTGGCCCCGATTTAATGAAAGAACATATTCGCTATTTATGTGAACATTCTCCGTTTATTGTGTCTTGTATTCCTAACGCAGGTTTACCCGAAAATATTGGGGGAAAAGCCCATTATAAATTAACGCCAATGGAACTAAGAATGGCGTTGATGCACTTTGTTGAAGATTTAGGAGTTCAAGTCATTGGGGGCTGTTGTGGAACCCGTTATGAGCATATTCAAGCTTTAGCTGAAATTTCCCAAACTCTTAAACCCAAACAACGAGAACCCCAGTTAATTCCGGCGGCGGCTTCTATTTATAGTACCCAAAGTTATGAACAGGAAAACTCGTTTTTAATTATTGGGGAACGTCTCAACGCCAGTGGGTCGAAAAAATGTCGAGATTTACTCAATGCTGAAGACTGGGATGGGTTAGTTTCTTTAGCAAAATCCCAAATCAAAGAAGGAGCACAAATTTTAGACGTTAACGTTGATTATGTAGGACGTGATGGGGTGCGAGATATGCGGGAATTGGTGTCTCGCGTCGTCACTAATGTAAATTTACCCTTGATGTTAGACTCCACAGAATGGCAGAAAATGGAAGCGGGGTTAAAAGTTGCTGGGGGTAAATGTTTACTCAATTCTACCAACTATGAAGACGGGGAAGAACGCTTTTATAAAGTCTTAGAATTAGCGAAAAAATATGGGGCTGCTATTGTGGTAGGAACCATTGACGAAGACGGAATGGCGAGAACGGCTGAGAAGAAGTTTGAAATTGCCAAACGCGCCTATAATGATGCCATTAATTATGGAATTCCAGCCCATGAAATCTTTTTTGACCCTTTAGCATTACCGATTTCTACGGGTATTGAAGAAGACCGAAATAATGGCAAAGCAACAATTGATTCTATTCGTCAAATTTGTCAAGAATTACCCGGATGTCATGTTGTTTTAGGGGTTTCTAATATTTCCTTTGGCTTAAACCCAGCTGCGCGACAAGTGTTAAATTCTGTCTTCCTTCATGAAGCGATGCAAGTGGGGTTAGATTCAGCTATTGTGAGCGCCAATAAGATTTTACCTCTAGCAAAAATAGACCCTGAACATCAAGAGGTTTGCCGCAAATTAATTTATGATCAACGAGAATTTGACGGTGATGTTTGTGTTTATGACCCATTAGGAGAACTCACTAACCTTTTCCAAGGAAAAACCACAAAACGAGATCGCTCAGGAGATGCTAACCTCCCCATAGAAGAACGGTTAAAACGTCATATTATTGACGGAGAACGTATAGGATTAGATGATGCGTTAGCAGAAGCATTGAAACAATATCCGCCTTTGGATATTATCAATAATTTGCTATTAGATGGCATGAAAGTGGTGGGAGAATTGTTTGGGTCAGGACAAATGCAATTACCCTTTGTGTTACAATCTGCCCAAACCATGAAAGCCGCCGTTGCCTATTTAGAACCTTACATGGAGAAATCGGAAACGGGGGATAATTCCAAAGGAACTTTTATCATTGCTACTGTTAAAGGGGATGTGCATGATATAGGTAAAAATTTAGTCGATATTATTTTATCGAATAACGGCTATCGGGTGATTAATTTAGGGATTAAACAACCCGTTGAAAATATTATCAATGCTTACCAAGAACATAAAGCCGACTGTATTGCCATGAGTGGATTATTAGTGAAATCCACCGCCTTTATGAAAGATAATTTAGAGGCATTTAACGAAGCCGGAATCACAGTTCCCGTGATTTTAGGAGGGGCTGCATTAACGCCGAAATTTGTGTATGAAGATTGCCAAAATACCTATAAAGGTCAAGTGATTTATGGAAAAGATGCCTTTTCAGACTTGAACTTTATGGATAAATTGATGCCTGCAAAAAAAGCAGAAAAATGGGATGATGCTCAAGGATTTTTAGGAGAATATGCAGAAGAGAAGAAAATTAAAGTCAAGTTAGAAACGGTTAAACAGGTTTCAGAAACTCCTGAAGAAATTGTCATCGATACCCGACGTTCTGAAGCCGTTGATGTTAATATTCACCGACCTACCCCGCCCTTCTGGGGAACAAAAATCTTACAACCGGAAGATATCTCTTTAGAGGAGGTTTTCTGGTATTTAGATTTACAAGCGTTAGTGGCAGGTCAATGGCAATTCCGCAAACCCAGAGAACAATCACGGGAAGAATACGATGCTTTCTTAGCTGAAAAAGTCTATCCTATTTTAACGGAATGGAAAGCTAAAATTTTAGCAGAAAAATTATTACATCCAACGGTGATTTATGGGTATTTTCCCTGTCAAGCAGAGGATAACTCATTACTCATTTTTGATCCCGAAAATCATCAAAAACAGGTAGCCCGTTTTGACTTTCCTCGACAAAAAGCAGGGCGACGGTTGTGTATTGCGGACTTTTTTGCCCCTAAAGAAAGCGGACAGATTGACGTCTTCCCGATGCAAGCGGTAACAGTGGGAGAAATTGCCACCGAATACGCCCAAAAACTATTTGCAGCCAACGACTATACCAATTATTTGTATTTTCATGGAATGGCTGTGCAAACCGCAGAAGCGGTAGCGGAATGGACTCACGCAAAAATCCGTCGAGAATTAGGGTTTGGCAATGAAGAACCCGATAATGTTCGAGATGTTTTAGCCCAACGTCATCGGGGTTCTCGCTATAGTTTTGGATATCCGGCTTGTCCGAATATTCAAGACCAATATAAACAGGTGGAACTGTTACAAACTGACCGGATTAATATGTTTATGGATGAAAGTGAACAACTCTATCCAGAACAATCTACAACAGCATTTATTACCTATCATCCTGTTTCTAAATACTTCAATCTTTAATCCCTTCTACAATCTTCATTAACCCATTATGAGTTTGATGTGTTAATATGAAGATATCATGCTACTAAAAGGTAGATTAAGTTTTAATAATCTACTTTTTAGAGCATTTTTAAATCTATCAATATTGAGGGTATTGAGGGTTTAAATTTAGATGACTCTAAGCTAAATTTACAGGCTTATTCAGCTTAATAGGATTGATGATTATGACTAGGATAATTGATGTAACTGGACTCAGCGACAAGCAAATTGCACTTGTCGAAGAAATTGTAACAGCACTTCGGTCTGTTCCTGACAATCAACAAATTAATCAAGGAGGTAATGATGACGTAACCGTAACTCCAGAAGATGATGAACTTAGGCAACTTCATGCAGAATTTAGTTGGCTTGTTGCTGATATTGGTGTTAAAGAGGTAGACCTAAGAAAGTTACCCTTTAATTTCAGGGAACAGTTAGTATGAAAACTATCAATACAATTTCACTCGTCTAACGGGGGTGTTGTATCTTTAATTGTTTGACTTTGTTTTTCTTCAATAATTTGTTTAAATCTTTCAAATTTTTCCTGTTTCTCCGTCGGATTTTTAGCCGGATAGAATGTAAGCTCTTTTCTATAGGGTGTCCGACGACGGAATAACACCCGCAAAGCTTCAATATCTTCTTTACCCCGATGTTTTAAAGCATAAGCTCTAAGTTCAGCATTGGTCATGTTTTCAAAATCTGATGTCATAAAAACTCTCAAATTATAGTCTCTCAGTGACTCTCCCAAGAAACGGACTCAATGCAAAACCCGCTTACACCCTCTTAACGAAACGCTCGAATTTGCTTTCGTGAATCCATCTTCCACCACAAGCTTGCTAAGGGTTTTCGCCTTTTGGTGACTTCATAAAAAAAATTCAGCAAAAAGCTTGCATCTTCTAGAGCGTTGTGCTACATTAAGAAATTGTCGGACGCATAGCTCAGTTGGTTAGAGCACCACGTTGACATCGTGGGGGTCACTGGTTCGAGTCCAGTTGTGTCCATCAATGCCACTCTCACCCATAAGTGCCGCCATATCAACATTCTTGTTGATTATCATATTATTTGTCGTCATTCCTGGGTCTATCGCTTAAGCCTCTTTGTCATCCCCCCCAGTTTAAACTTTAAAACTCAATCATAATCTAAAGGGTGGGCATTGCCCACCTTTTTTGATCTTAGAGATTTCGGTTATTTTAAGCGATCGCAATCACTACAATAAAGGCGATCGCAAATAATATAATAAACGTCCAAATAGAATCGGGTTGATTAAGGCGTTTTTGGCGATCGCATCTCAAACACACATAATGATCGGGGTCTTGGGAATTTCTCACCCAATTACAAAAGCGTTCAGGACAGGTCATAAGATTAGGATTTGGGGTAATAATTACAACAGAAACTTGATAGATATTTGACAATATTCGTAGGGGTGAGGCGCGCCTCACCCCTACAGATTTATAGAGAAATAAACAGCATCACACTACCCATGAAATTACCAATTTCTACCGCCATCACGTCTTCATTGCAAACTCGTCCCCAATGACAAACTCGATCTAATAAATAATCTAAATTTTTCGCTAAAGTGGGAGTATCGGTAAAGGATTTAATTAACAAAATATCATCGGGTACTAATTCTTTATAAGAGTTTTCCCAGAGTCCCATAAACCCATTGTGCATTGTGACACCTCCTAAAGTTCGGGTAAAATCAGTGGCTAAAGCTTTACCTTGAGCAAAGTGGCGATCTGGGAAATAGCAAGCGATAAATACTCCTGCAAATTGAATCAAGGCGGGATAATCAACAACTTTAGATAAAACTTGTTCAGGTAAAAATTCATTGGCTGGGGTAATCATAGAGGCATTTTTTTGTTCCATTGCCATTTTTATTGTTGGGTCGTTTTGGGCAAGTTCATTGAGAATATTTTGAATTGATTGCATGGTTTTGTTCCTCGAAACGTTAATTTTTGCTGTTGCAGTTCTTTAGAATCACTTCAGCTATAGTGATATTTTCGGAAATTTTAATTTTAATTGGGTTGTAAAATGTAAGCACTTATTTGATGATATTGTTAGATTAAAAATCAGAAAAGTATTAAAATGTAATCCGAAGTTTTGTCACTAATTTTAAAATGTAAGAAAAAGTATGCTGTTGGGATTAGGTAGGCAAAAAGACAAGTTTTTTACTATAATAAAACTGAGGTGAATGAGGCAATGGGTGATGAGTAACAATTCAAGGTTTACTTGGGATGAAGCAAAAATGATCGCTAATCAGATTCTTAAAGAAAAATATGGGTTGATGAATGAACTAGAAATTGCTATTCTTCAAGCCGTTTGGAATCATGAAGGTTATCCACAAGTTGCGGCTAAAGAATATAAGGATTATACTTATATAAGAGGAGTCGCAAGTGATTTGTGGAAAAAATTATCCGATATTTGGGGAGTAAAAGTAACTCGAAAAAAAGTTATAAATGGTTTAGAACAGGAATGGTTGAAAAGCCAAAATACTAAATTTATTAGTGACGGGGGAGACAATAATTTAATTTTAGAATCTCCTGATGATGGGCCAGTTGGTTTAAATTCTGCGTTTTATATGGTAAGAGGTTATACGGAAACAGACTGTTATCAACAACTTGAAAAATCAGGGGCGTTATTGAGAATTAAAGCCCCCTCTAAGATGGGAAAAACCTCGTTATTGATTCGGATTTTACATCATGCTGAAGAACAAGATTATGAAATTGTTAGACTAAATTTAAGGGATATTGGAGTTTCTATTTTAGAAAATAAATCGGATTTCTTGAAATGGTTCTTTGAAAACATCTGTGAACAGCTTGAACTCGATTGTCAATGGATTGAATCTTTAGATTTTACTGAGTCTAAATGTAAGTTAAAATTTCAACTTAAAATCTTAAAAGAGATCGAAAAACCTATTGTTTTAATCCTAGAAGAACTTGAACAGGTATTTCCTTATACTGAAACTGTTACTATTTTTGCCAGTTTATTGCGAAGTTGGCATGAAGAATCGAAAAAAATGGAGATTTGGAAAAAGCTACGGATGGTTTTATTATATTCAACGAATATTTATGTTAAATTACCGGATAAGCAATCTCCTTTTAATGTAGGTTTTACCGTAGATTTAACAGAATTTAATCCTAAAGCGGTGCAAGATTTAGCGGTACGTCATCAGTTAAAATTAACAGAAAATCAAATTAATCAACTGATGACAATCATTGGGGGGTTTCCTTATTTGGTGCGGTTGGCGTTTTACCGTTTAGCTCGTCAAGAAATTACCTTTGAACACTTATTAACAACAACATCAAAGGATGATGGGATTTATGGTCAGTATTTAAGGAATCACTGGGCAGATTTACAAGATAATATTGAGTTAAAAACTGCATTTAGTCAGGTGATTATGTCCGATAATCCCGTTAAGCTAGAACAAATATTAGAGTTTAAATTATTAGCAACTTCATTAGTTAAATATGAAGGAAATAGTTTGATTCCCAGTTGTCAGTTATATCGAGATTATTTTCGAGAAAAATTCCTGTAGGGGTGGGTTCAATATCATGGGTTTCTCTTGAATGGAGGATTAAACGATGAATTTTGAATATCAAACGAGTGGAAGTTTAGAATATAAACATCCCAGTTATATTAAACGACAAGCGGATGATGACCTGTATAACGCATTAAAAGAAGGACAATTTTGTTATGTATTGAATGCTCGACAAATGGGGAAATCGAGTTTACAAGTTCAAATTCTAAACCGTTTAAAACCAGAGGTGAAATGTGTTCCCATTGATTTAACGGATATTGGCACAAATTCAACTCAAGATCAATGGTATTTTAGCTTAATTGAGCAGATCGTTAGGGTTTTAGAACTTTATGATCTTGATCACGAACAATGGTGGAATCATCGAAAATCTATCTCCAATAACCTGCGATTTTATCAATTTATTGAAGATGTCATTTTAGTTCATATTCCTAATAAAATTGTTATTTTTCTCGATGAAATTGACACAACTTTAAAATTAGAACGAGATTTAACTGATAACTTTTTTGCCCTCATTCGTTCATTTTATAATAAGCGATCGCTAAATCCTCAATATAAACGCTTAACCTTTTGTTTATTGGGAGTAGCTGCGGCTTCAGATTTAATTCAAGATTCTCTGAGAACTCCTTTTAATATTGGCAGAGAAATTGATTTAAAAGGATTTAAAGATGAACATGAAGCCGCCCCTTTAGCCGTCGGATTTCAGCATATTTTTGAACACCCTCAACAAATTTTAGCAGAAATTTTAAACTGGACAGGAGGGCAACCTTTTCTGACACAATTCTTTTGTCAGTTATTCGTTAAACAATGGCAAAATGGGGAGTGTACGGTTGAAGAAGTGGCAAATTATATTCTGGAAAATTGGGAAAATTTAGATGATCAATCCCATTTTAAAACCATTCAACATCGTCTTTTAGAAGAATATCATGAGCGCAAAAATGAACTTTTAGACCTGTATCAGCAAATTTTACTCGCTCCCGATTATAAAATCTCGGCTCAAGATAGTCCTGATGAAATTAAATTGAGATTAACAGGATTAGTGGTTAAAGAAAACAGTCATTTAAGGGTTTATAATCCCCTTTATGCGAATATTTTTAACCTCAAATGGCTGGAATCTCAACTGCCTCAGTTACGACCCTTTAATCAACAATATCAAGATTGGTTGGCTTCTAAACGCCAAGATACAACCCAACTGTTAATAGGGGATGATTTAGAGGAAGCATTGCAATGGGCAAAACAGCAAAATCATTTAAGTTCGGTTTATATTGATTTCCTCAATGCTAGTCGAGACTATGACCGTCAACAACTCAAACAAGCCAAGGAAAAAGCGACAAAAATTATTCAACTTGCCCAAAAAGGAACCAAAATTGAACTAGCAGGAATACAAACCTTACGATTATTTGATACCACAACATATCAACCGCAAATCCTACGCGGTGCTATTCAAGCGGGGGAAGACTTACAACAATTACAAGCAACATGGCGAGAACTGGTTCAAGATTACCCCGAACTACTAAAGCAGACCCCGGCGGCGAGTCTTATCTTAACCCTACAACAAATCCTCAGTCATATTCGCCAATGGCGTCAACTCACTTGCGAGGTATGGGCGGTGGCGTTTAGTCCGGGTGGGGAGTTTCTAGCGACGGCTTCCGATGACAACACCGCCAAACTGTGGGATTTACAGGGAGAGGAATTAATCACCTTCACGGGTCATTCTGACTCGGTATGGGATGTGGCGTTTAGTCCGGGTGGGGAGTACCTGGCGACGGCTTCCGATGACAAGACCGCCAAACTGTGGAGTTTACAGGGAGAGGAGTTAATTACCTTCACCGGTCATTCTGAACGGCTAATGGCACTGGCGTTTAGTCCGGGTGGGGAGTTTCTAGCGACGGCTTCGCGTGATAATACTGCCAAACTGTGGAATTTACAGGGAGAGGAATTAATCACCTTCGCGGGTCATTCTAACTGGGTAACGGGGGTGGCGTTTAGTCCAGGTGGGGAGTATCTAGTGACGGCTTCGCTTGACAATACTGCCAAACTGTGGAATTTACAGGGAGAGGAATTAATTACCTTCACGGATGATTACTGTGTAATGGGGGTGGCGTTTAGTCCAGGTGGGGAGTATTTAGTAACGGCTTCGGAGGACAATACTGCCAAACTGTGGAATTTACAGGGAGAGGAATTAATTACCTTCACCGGTCATTCTGGCTGGGTAACGGCGGTGGCGTTTAGCCCGGGTGGGGAGTTTCTGGTAACGGCTTCGGTTGACAAGACCGCCAAACTGTGGAATTTACAGGGAGAACTCTTAATCACCTTCACGGGTCATTCTGACAGGGTAAGGGCGGTAGCATTTAGTCCAGATGGAGATTATCTGGCGACGGCTTCGGTTGACAAGACCGCCAAACTGTGGAATTTACACGGAGAACCCTTAATTACCTTCATGGGTCATTTTGATTGGGTAACGGCGGTGGCATTTAGCCCGGGTGGGGAGTTTCTGGTAACAGCCTCGGAGGACAAGACCGCCAAACTGTGGAATTTACACGGAGAACCCTTAATTACCTTCACGGGTCATTCTGACACGGTAAGGGGGGTGGCGTTTAGTCCAGGTGGAGAGTATCTAGTAACGGCTTCGGAGGACAAGACCGCCAAACTGTGGAATTTACAGGGAGAAGAATTAATTACCTTCACAGGTCATTCTAGCTTGGTAACGGCGGTGACGTTTAGTTCAGGTGGGGAGTTTCTAGCGACTGCTTCCCATGACAAAACTGCCAAACTGTGGGATTTACAGGGAAAAGAATTAATTAACCTCACAGGTCATTCTGACTGGGTAACGGCGGTAGCATTTAGTCCAGGTGGGGAGTATCTGGCGACGGCTTCTTGGGATAATACCGCCAAACTATGGAATTTACAGGGAGAAGAATTAATTACCTTCGCGGGTCATTCTAACCGGGTATGGGCGGTGGCATTTAGTCCAGGTGGGGAGTATCTGGCGACAACTTCCCATGACAAGACTGCCAAACTATGGAATTTACAGGGAGAGGAATTAATTACCTTCGCCGGTCATTCTGACTGGGTAACGGCGGTGGCGTTTAGTCCGGGTGGGGAGTTTCTGGCGACGGCTTCCGATGACAATACCATTAAAGTTTGGGATTTACAGGGGAATTTGTTAGCAGATTTTCGGGGATATAAGGGCAATTTGTTGGAAGGGGAACCGGATTTTATTGAGTTGGAAAGTTCGGTTAATTGTGTCTGTTTTAGTCCCGATGGGAAACAGATTGTTGCGGGTTATGGCGATGGAACAGTGAGGTTTTGGCGGTTTGAGAGTTTGGAGGAATTAATAGCACGGGGGAAGGCGTGGTTAGGAGTTGAGGGGAGGGAATAGGGAATTACGAATTACGAATTACGAATAGGCAATGGTAAAATTTATTAGTGGGGATTTTTAGACTTAGCGAGCGAGGACGCTCGCACTACAGGGGATATTTTATATTAATGTCAATCATAGATTTAGTTAAGTTGACAGTTTTTTTATCCCTTGAGTTAGTTTAGCATCAGTTTCCTGGGGCGATAACTACCGTTAAAAGATATTTTAAGCACCCCAGAGGATATCAATTTTTTTTCTGCTAAACTCAGTATACAATCAGACACTATTTTGAATTTCTTGAATTAATTTAGCATAGGTTTCCGCAGGGCGATCGCCTAAATGGTCTTCAATTTCCCGTTCTGTTCCCCGATTAAAATCAATGCTAAATAACCCAAACCTGGGGGTATAAGACCCCCATTCATAATTATCTGTTAACGACCAGTGCATATATCCCAAAATCGGAATATTTTCCTTTAATAACTGTTGAATTTGACGCAAATGTGCTTCTAAAAATTGACTGCGGCGCAGTTGGTCAGAACGACGAGTTGCAATACTATTATCCGGTTTTCGACGTAACGCCATGCCATTTTCAGCAATTAAAATGGGGAGGTTATATTCCTGAGCATAATATTTACAGAAAAACGATAATCCTTCAGGAAGCACTCGCCAGTCCCACCATTTACTTGTAATTCCGGTCATTAACCAATTTCTAATCCCTTTCGTTTTAAATTCAAAATCAGAAAAAGACGGTAAACGGAAGGTATGAGCAATAAAGGGATCATAATAATCTATAGCGAGATAATCATAGACTTTTTGGCGAGGAGAAACCATTAATTCTTGCCAATAATAGTCTAAATGTTTAATATCAAATGTTCGATGACCAATGCGATTTCCCATCCAACGGGCTAACCGTCCCAATTGATAGGGAATATCTTTCCGAAAGGGTAAAGAAGCTCGACGTAAAGCGGTTTCTAAATGTTTGGCTTGAGCATAAACATAATTTCTAAGTTCTTTGGGTTTGACTTCCCGGGTCTGTGCATCTAATAAATCCCAAATCACTTTTTCTGACCAATATAAATCACTACAATAGGTGTTTAAGGTCACAAGGGGTTTGTTCCAACCCTGTTTTTCATAAATATCATGAATAGTATTATAGGCGCGAATATGGGCTGCTAATAAATGATTATAAGCTTTCCAAACCGCTAGAATTCCCGTAAAATTCCCAGAGGGAAATTGACCGCTTAAATAGGTGTTTAAAACTAAAATATTGGGTTCATTAATGGTAATATACCAATGAATCGGAGGTTGTTGATAGTAATCGGTTAAACGTTGGTTAATATGGGTAACAGTAACGGTTACATAATCAATAAAACAATCTATCGTTTCTGAGGATAACCAAGCATCAATTCCTAACCAAGCAGGATGGGTAAAGTGATGTAAAGTCACAATAGGTTCTAAGCCATATTGACGACAAGTAGCGATGCGTTCTGTATAGTCATCTAACACCTGAAAATCATAATTGGGGGCGGGAGAAACTTCCGGGGTTGTTGTGGGTTGAATGCGACTCCATTCTAATCCTAAGCGAAAAGAATTTAAGCCTAATTTTTGACATTGATCAAAATCTTCCCGGTAGCGCGTCCAAAACTCAGAAGCGTTCCCAGTTCGCATAACTCTGCCTTTTTGTTCACTCTCTGACCAATTATTTTGGGGTTGTCCAACACCATTATATCCCCCTTCACTTTGATAACCAGACGTAGCAACGCCCCATAAAAAGTTACTTTGACCAGTCAAAATAAATACTCCTTTTGGTAATACTGAAATAAAATTAATTAATGCTTAGTTTGTGATAAAATATGTTCAGCAATATTAAGAGCCGCACGGGGTTCTCCTAATTCTAACGCAGCCGTTTGCATTTGGGATAAACGTTCAGAATGGTTTAACAAAAACTTTACACAAGGCGCTACCATTTCCGGTAATCTTAACTGAACTCCCGCACCCGCAGCAACGATTAAATCCGCATTCCATTCTTCTTGACCGGGAAAGGGATCAACAATAATCATCGGTGTTCCTCGTGCTAACACTTCACTCACAATTAATCCCCCGGCTTTGGTAATCACTAAATCACTCGCCACCGCTAAATCATCGACATAATCAATTAATCCTAATTTTCGTAATTCTATATCTGGGGTAGAGTCTAATTCGGCTAAGGAATCTAACAATTGTTCATTGCGTCCGGCTGCTACAATTAATGTACCCGTTTTCAGGTTATCCATGAGTTGAGAAACCATCAAACGCACCCGTTTATAATGTAACCCGCCTCCAAATATTGTAACAACAGGTTTGTTAGTTGGCAGGTCATGACGTTCCCGCATTTCCACTTGAGATTTAGGTTCTAATATCTCCAGTTTAATCGGGATTCCAGTAACATGAAGAATTCCAGGGTCTACCCCCCGTTTAATCATGAAATCAGCCGTTAAATCGTTGGGTAAATAATAACCATCGACTTCTTTATTAATCCAACTACTGTGAGCAATTACATCAGTAATAACGACATAATGGGGTTTTGAAATCCGTTCTTCCTCTTCTAATAATTGTAACAGACGGCTGGGAATTTGTTGCACACAAACAATGGCATCAGGATTCACTTTTTCAATAAAATGCCGCAGCTTTCTAAAAAACACTCGTTCTAATTTAGCCGTAACAATATTTAATTCTAACGACCGTTCTAAATCTTCTAAATCCGTTCCTTCATAATAAGCGCGATAAATTTGAGGAGCTTTTTCGCTTAATTGTTTATAAATACTCGTAACAGCATTGCGATAAATAGAACTCGCATAATCTAACGCATCTTCTACGGTAACGGTGACATCAGTGAAATGGGAAAACGCTTGATTTAAGGCTTTAGCAGCACTATTATGTCCAGCCCCTAAAGACGAGTATAATATCAAAATATGAGTCATAAGGAATTAAGAATTGTTAAGGATAAATCAATGTTAATTTAACTTGGTATAGACGTTTATATTATATCATAATTTTGTATAAAGGGTGTAAAAAAATTATCTATAAAGGGGATAAACAGACAAAAAAATAATGCTTAGGTTGTGTAGAGACGTTCCATGGAACGTCTCTACACTCTTATCCTTCCATTGCTTCCACCGACTTAGGAACCCCTGCGGTTAACACCTCATACCCTTCAGAAGTTACTAATACATCATCCTCAATTCTCACCCCAATTCCTCGCCAACATTCGGGGACTTCCGGTTGTCCTTCAACAGGTTTAATATGAGGAGAAATATAAAGTCCGGGTTCAATAGTTAAAATTTGTCCGGGTTGTAAAGGTTGGGGATTTTCACCCCATTGATACACCCCCACATCATGGACATCTAACCCTAACCAATGTCCGGTGCGGTGCATATAAAACGGTTTATATTTTTCTTCCTTAATAATCTCCTCAATATCCCCTACTAATAACCCTAAATCCATTAAGCCTTCCACTAAAACCCGCACGGCTGTATCATGAATATTTTTATAGGGATTTCCAGGTTTAACTTGTTCAATAGCAGCTAATTGCGCCTTTAAAACCAGTTCATAAATAATCTTTTGTTCTGGTGTAAATTTCCCCCCCACTGGGAAAGTGCGAGTAATATCTCCATTATAATATTGATAACAACATCCGGCATCAATTAATAATAAATCATTGTCTTGCATTTGACAATTGTTTTCCACATAATGCAAAATACAAGCATTTTTCCCCGACGCAACAATAGAAGGATAGGCAATTGTTCCCCCATTTAAGCCAAAAATATGTTCAATTTCCGCTTGAATTTCATATTCATATCGTCCGGGTTGAGCAAATTCTAAAGCGTGGTTATGGGCTTTTACCGATATTTCTGTGGCTTTCCGCATTAACTCCAATTCCGCTTCACTTTTAATTAAGCGCATGGGATGTAAAATTGTACAAACATCCTCAATTGCAATTGGCCCCGTGCCATGTTTAGGATATACTCTTAATAATTTTTGCCAATGTTTTAAAATCGTTTCATTGAATTTTTCATCCCGTCCTAAACGATAATAAATCCGTTCGGCTTTTTTTAAATATTGGGGTAATTTTTCATCTAATTCATTAATAGGATAAACTTCATCCGCCCCATACAGTTCTTTGGCTTTTTCAACTCCGGTAATATAACCTGACCAAGTTTCTTTTTCCGGGTCTTTCGGTTGCACAAATAAAACAAATCGATGTTCTTCATGATGGGGGGCTAAAACTGCAACCGCATTGGGTTCATTAAACCCGGTTAAATAGAAAAAATCACTATCTTGGCGAAAATTATATTCAACATCATTGTGCATCACAGCCATCGGTGAACTTCTAAAAATAGCGGTTCCCTGCTTAATATTCGCCATTAATTGTTCCCGTCGTTGCCGATATTCTGCTTGAGTTATCATCCTTAATATCTCCTACAAATCGTAGTGAGGCGTTCACGCCTCAGAAAGAAAGCCCTGAAGGGCTTACTACATTACGTCTCAGAAAGAAAGCCCTGAAGGGCTTACTACATTACGCCTCGGAAAGAAAGCCCTGAAGGGCTTACTACATCACGCCTCAGAAAGAAAGCCCTGAAGGGCTTACTACATTACGCCTCGGAAAGAAAGCCCTGAAGGGCTTACTACGGTTGGATAAAAAACAAGGGTAAGCATTGCTTGACCCTCGTTAATTTTAGGTTAATTTTGACAGAAATTGAGATTAAAGAACAGCCGCAAACCGTTCTTTTTCAGGAACTTCTGTGTACTCAGCTACAATTTGCCGGAATTCATCGCCATCAATGGTTTCTTTCTCAATTAAAAGATCCACTAAGCGATCAATCACTTCCCGATTATCTCGAATAATTTGACACGCTTGCTGATAACAATGTTCGGCAATAATCCGAATTTGTTCATCAATTCGAGAGGCAATTTCATTAGAATATTCAGTGCGAGTGGCAAAATCTCGACCTAAGAACACTTCCTGCTGAGATTCTAACGACAACGGCCCTAAATCGGACATTCCGTAACGAGTCACCATCTGGCGGGCCATGCCTGCAACCTGTTGTAAGTCGCCTCCTGCACCCGTCGTCACTTCCGAATCTCCGAAAATAATATCTTCAGCCGCCCGTCCTCCCAAGGCTCCGCTAATCCGCGCTAGGATTTGAGAACGAGAAATTAACCCTTGATCTTCATCGGGGGTAAACCAGGTTAACCCCTGAGCTTGACCTCTGGGAATTAAGGTTACTTTCTGTACCGGATCATGGTCTTTAAGTAAGGTTCCGACGATGGCATGACCAATTTCATGATAAGCAATTAATCGTTTGCTCTTGCCATCAATTAAGGGGGTTCCCTCCATCCCGGCAATCACCCGATCAACTGCATCATCAATTTCTAACATGGTGATGCCTTCTTTGCGACGACGGGCGGTTAAAATCGCCGCTTCGTTCAGTAGGTTGGCTAAGTCAGCCCCGGTAAAGCCTGGAGTCCGACGGGCGATGGCTTCTAAGGAGACTTGCTCAGAAATTTTCTTATTGCGGGCGTGAACTTCCAACACCGCTAAACGACCTTTAATATCCGGCGCGTCAACGGTAATTTGACGGTCAAAACGACCCGGACGCAGTAAGGCAGAGTCGAGAACATCAGGACGGTTGGTCGCGGCAATAATAATAATTCCGGTATTGCCTTCAAACCCATCCATTTCGGTTAATAATTGGTTCAGGGTTTGTTCCCGTTCATCGTTACCCCCACCAATTCCAGCCCCCCGTTGACGACCGACAGCATCAATTTCATCAATAAAAACAATACAAGGGGCCGTTTCTTTGGCTTTCTTAAACAGGTCACGAACCCGGGACGCGCCCACCCCAACAAACATTTCCACAAATTCCGAACCGGAGATACTAAAGAAGGGAACACCCGCTTCCCCGGCGATGGCTTTCGCTAATAAGGTTTTTCCAGTTCCTGGGGGGCCAACTAATAATACCCCTTTGGGAATTCTCGCCCCAACTGCGGTAAAGCGTTCGGGTTTTTTCAGGAAAGTGACCACTTCTTGTAATTCTTCTTTGGCTTCTTCCACCCCAGCCACATCATCAAATAAGACTCCGGTTTTGGCTTCCATTTGAAATTTAGCTTTAGACTTGCCAAAATTCATGGCTTGACCAGGGCCACCGGGAACATTATTAGACCGACGGAAGAGGAAGAATAAACCAGCAATTAATAAAATAGGGAAGATCAAATTTCCTAACAATCCCCATAACGCACCATCATTGCGAGGAGGATGGCTATCAAAACTAATTTGGGAGGCTCTTAACCGAGCGATTAATTCTGGGGCATTATTGGGTAAGTCCACCCGCAACCGTTGAATGCGGTTATCCAGTTGAGGATCAATGGCATCCACAATGGCTGTGCGACCGCCATCATACAGTTCTACACTGGTGACACGACCAGCATCCAAGTAATCTAAGAAACGACCATAGCTCATGCGGGTGCTGGCGGTGTTTCTACCCAAGTCTGCGGGGGCAGTGGCAAAAGCTCCTTGCCAGACAAAAAACCCGATGACCAAGGCGGGTAAAGTCCAAAGAAGTATTGTTTTCCACGACGTCTTCATAAATTGCGTTGCTCTAGGTTATGGGGTATTGAATGTACAGATGCAGTGCGGGTGGACTGCGATCGCATTTTGTTATTCATAATCTTAACTAAATTTAACTTAATATTTGGGCATCAAGCAACTCACGAACTTCAATTTGTGCTAGGGGCTCGATAGAGGACGTCAAGACTTAGCCATCCGTTACCCCTTTCGAGATACAATAACTCAGGCTAAACCCGCACGATTGACCCAAACCCCAGACCTTCTCTGAAGGGATAGGTGAATTCAAGACTAGAAATCAACCATCCGTGCAGTCATGCAGCTTTCAAGAAGACTCAAAAGTTAGGTTTAGGTTGCTGAGTCTTTTCTGATTCAGTCAAACGAACAGGTTGTCGTGTTGAGGAAGTCTTTCCCCTGATCAGGGGGCTGAGAGGGTTTCATCAGAAATGGCTCCCGCTCCTGAGAAGTTCTAAATTGTGCCTGATTTTAGGAGTGGAAATTCCACTTTATATTTATTTGTCAACAGGTCAGGGATGAAATTGGCAACAGATAAGGCATTATAAATCTTGAATCTCCGTGAGGTAACGTATTCCGATGCAAGGTGGTAATAAACAGCCCGGACAACCCGCAGCCGCAGCCGCAGCTGCTTCAATGCTGAATCGGCAAACAACGCCGACAAGCGGCAAAAAAACGATTTTAAGTCTTGATTTAGGGCGGACATCAACGAAAGCCTGTACCAGTCGTAATCCGAATGAAGTCGTTTTCATTCCTTCTAATATCAAAGCCCTAACGGTGGATACCGCTAGAGGCGGTGGCTTTGAGTCCAAAAATACCGATCCCCTGCTCGATATTTGGGTAGAATATCAAGGCATGGGTTATGCGGTCGGTCAATTGGCGGCTGACTTTGGAGCAGCATTATTTAAAGATGGTTCCGATTCTCCTTCCAAAGTTGATGATGCTTTAATTAAACTTTTTGCTTGTGTCGGCTACTTCAAGCTACAAGGTGATATTGATGTTGTGCTAGGGCTGCCCTTCTATTCTCAAGCCCAATTTGAGCAAGAGAAAGAACATATCACTCGGTTACTGAGTGGAAAGCACGGAATGTTTTATCGGGGTGAGCAGATCGAAATTACGGTTACTACTGTTCGCGTTATGCCCGAAGGCTATGGCAGCTTGATTTGGCTGGAAGCCCAAGGCGGCCAGAACGTCCCCAATTTTGCCGATCTGTCTGTTGCCATTGTGGATGTGGGTCATCAAACCACTGATTTCTTAACGGTTGATCGGTTCCGGTTTGCCAGAGGGGTTTCTCAAAGTGATACCTTTGCAATGGGTAAATTTTATGAAGAAGTGGCGAGTAAAATTGAAGGGGCCGATAGTCAGTCTCTGTATTTACTCGAAGCCGTTCACAAACCCGCCGGAGAACGCTTATATCGTCCTCGTGGAGCAGTCAAACCGTTTAATTTAGATGAGATTATCCCCGACTTACGGAAGAATTTTGCCCGTGATTTATGCGATCGCGTTGTCCGATGGCTACCTGAACGGGTGACGGATGTTGTTGTCACCGGAGGGGGTGGGGAATTTTTCTGGGAAGACCTGCAACCCCTACTGAAAAACGCAGGTCTGAGAGCACATTTGGTGCAACCTTCCCGTAAATCTAATGCTTTAGGGCAGTTTGTCTATGGTGAAGCTCAGTTAACCCGACGTTAATTCCCCTGGTTAAACCCGTCCTTGATTCCATTCACATCGCTCAAAATATGGGAAAAGGATGGGTTTAATTTTTTCCAAACCTTCTCAAAATTCTGATACACTAACAAAGGTGGATCTGGTTAATTATTTTTTGATCTCAAATTTTCCAGGCTCCAAAATAAATCATGGGATAACAATAGGTCTGGATTTCTATTATGCTGTGGGCAAATCGTAAACAAACTCAGTCAGTCACATTCACCGAAGATGCAGCAGATCAGACATTATTAGATGCGATTGAGACTGAATTATCGCAGGCAAAATATCAAACCTTTAG
This sequence comes from Planktothrix sp. FACHB-1365, assembly GCF_014697575.1. GTDB lineage: Bacteria > Cyanobacteriota > Cyanobacteriia > Cyanobacteriales > Microcoleaceae > Planktothrix. The sequence goes on from NZ_JACJSC010000004.1 coordinate 47,799, forward strand.
TAATCTTTGTAAACAAGCTCTTTGGCAATTTTTATTAATCTCTCGTTCCGAATCTCCAACTCCTCCTTCGGCAAATTCTACCCCGAATCCTCCTCAAGTTTTACCCAATTTGCAGCGCGTTGAAGAGCGGTTATTTGAAATTCAAAATAAATTAACAGATTTAGAAAAGAAGGTATTAACGGAAGAGGGAACTCCAACAGATCGTTTGGATGTTCAACTTCATCAGTTAACCCAACAAATGACTCAATTACAAATCTCTATTAATCAAAAATTAACTGACATTGCGACAGGTTTAGAAGCGGTTCAATCTCAACCTCAATCTATACCTGTAATTGTTACCGAATCAAATCCGTTCCCAGCAGATCCAGAACCTGTTTCTAAAGAATCTATGGAAGAAGCTGATCCTTTACTTCAACGTTTAGGTTCTTTATTAGATGATTTTTAGGGGAATTATGAATTACGAATTATGAATTACGAATTACGAATTATGAATGGGTAATAGAAAAAAATCTACTGTTTGTTATTTATGATTCCCCACTTTTTAGGAGGATAAACTCTCCTAATATTTGACGTTGAGCTTTTAATAATTCTTGTATTCCTAATTCTGCAAAATTCAAAATTTTATCTAATTGTTCTCGACTAAAACTTCCTAATTCAGCCGTTCCTTGCAGTTCAATAATTTCTAATTCTTCCGTCATCACTAAATTAAAATCGATGTCAGCAGCCACATCCTCAATATAATTCAAATCCAAATAAGGTTCCCCTTCCAATAACCCCACAGAAATCGCTGCAATTTGATGACAAATCGGTAATTGTTGAAGTTGCCCTTTTTGAATCAATGAATTTAAGGCATCTACTAACGCTACAAAACCCCCCGTAATAGCCGTAGTTCGCGTTCCAGCATCGGCTTGAATGACATCCGTATCAACAGTAATGGTATATTCTCCTAATGCTTTTAAATCAAGTGCGGCTCTTAAACTCCGTCCAATTAATCGTTGAATTTCTTGGGTTCGTCCTGATAATTTTAAAAATTCTCTCGGTTGACGTTGTGGAGTTGCTCCGGGTAACATTCGATATTCTGCTGTTAACCATCCTTGTCCTGTATTCTGTAAAAATTTAGGGACTCCCGGTTCAATACTAACACTACATAAAACTTTTGTATCTCCACTTTTCGCTAAAACAGAGCCCGGGGAAAAGCGAGTAAAATTTCGTTCAAAACTCACAGGACGGAGTTGATTCGGTTCTCTATGATCAGGACGTTTCCACATAATTAATTTAGGAGTTAAGAACAAGTGGAACAGGCATCTTGCCTGTTATTAAGTAAGCCTGTTAAGTAAGCCTGTTAAGTGTGCTTTGGGGGAAGAAGAGACGGTCAACAGCCAACCGTCAACCGTCAACACTCAGACGTTGACAAATCTCTTGATAAATTTGTTCGGGGGGTTGCTCCCCATTCACATCTAAAAGATGACCTCTAGGTTCATAATATTCTAAAATCGGAATAGTCCGTTGATAAAATAATTCAATTCGGCGCTCAATAATTCCCAGTTGATCATCCGCACGCGATCGCTCTAAAGAACGGTTTTTTAACACTTTTTCTGGAACATTCAAATAAATGACCCAATTTAACCGTTGGTCTAAATCTTCTAATAAAAAATCTAATTCTTCCGCCTGAAATGCTGTGCGAGGATAACCATCCAAAAGCCAACCCTTTGCTACATCAGGCTCTAACAATTGTTGACGGACAAATTGAATCATCATTTCATCGGGAACTAATTCCCCTTGTTCAACAAAGGGTTTAGCTTGTCGGCCTAATTCTGTCTGAGCCCTGATCTTTTGTCTCAAAATCTGACCGATATCTAAGCAAGGAATACCCAAATAGCTGCATAGCAGTTTGGCTTGAGTTCCCTTTCCGGCTCCCGGCCCCCCTAGAATTACCAGTCTCACAATATTTAGCTCCTCCGATGTTGAAATCTGACCCTTATTAAAATCACTGAATTGAATTCCTAAAATCCCAAAAATTAATCTAACTTTATGATCTATTGTCCCCCTTTAACCATTGTCGAAACTGAAGTTGGATTTAATAAAAATGAGGCTCCCTTTTGAGTAATTTCTTCAGAAAGATAAATCTGTTTTAATGTCACTAAGCCATCATTAATATATAAATCTCGTACCATTGCCTTTTCCCCACTATTAAAAATAGTCTCATAAAAGACTTCTTTAATTCCTGTAGAAATAATTAATTTTAAACAGGAAATACAGGGTTCTAAAGTAACATAAATACTCGCTCCCCCACAACTAATCCCATGTTTAGCCGCTTGAGCGATCGCATTGGCTTCAGCATGAACCGCACGAGAGGGTAAAACGGGACTGGCATCACAGGTACTTAACCCTGGATAACAATAGCCCTGAGTCGTGCAATGAATGGAACCGGAGGGCGAACCATTGTAACCCGTAGCAAGGATTTGTCGATCTTTAACAATGACTGCACCCACCGGAAACACTAAACAGGTCGAGCGCGTGGCGACCAGTTTAGCCATCATCATAAAATACTCATCCCAAGTCGGTCGCAGAGGCGGTTGATAGGTTTCAGGTGAATTTTCCATACCCATAAAACAGTAAAAATTAGTTGAGTTTTGCGGATGTTAATCCCGTAGACCCAAATCCATTATCGCGTCTTGTGGTATCACTTAACTGTTGAACTTCTTGAATCTCAACCTGCAAAACAGGTGCAATTACCATTTGAGCGATTTTCATTCCTTTAGTAATATTAAAGGATGTTTTACCATGATTGATCAAAATCACTCCAATTTCTCCCCGATATCCCGCATCAATGGTTCCAGGGGTATTCAAAACAGTGATTTGATGTTTCAAGGCTAACCCACTTCTGGGACGAATTTGGGCTTCTGTTCCTAATGGTAATTCAATCGCAATTCCAGTGGGAATTAATTGACTTTCTCCGGGTTCAATTGTTGTATTAACTATGGAAAATAAATCTAATCCAGCATCCCCAATATGAGCATATTGAGGTAAAATCGCTTCTTCTTTCAGTTTTAAGATTTTCAATTGCATATTTTTTAAAGGGAACAGGGAACAGGGAACAGGGAACAGGCAATAGGCAATAGGCAATAGGAAATAGGCAATAGGCAATAGGCAATAGGAAATAGGCAATAGGAAATAGGCAATAAGCCGACAACTGATAACTGATAACTGATGACTGATAACTGATAACTGATAACTGATTACGGTGCAAGTCGAGCTTTTCCGAGTCGAGTGTGTTCATACCATTTAGCAATATCAGGAACCCATTCTTCAACATGGGGCCACATTAAATCGCAGAGTTTTTGGATTTCTAATTGTGCATCTTTTTTAAAGCGTAAATCCAGAAAATGTAATAATGCCCTTAAGGTAAAACTGACAACAAAATGTTGACGATAATCAAAGGGAACTTTTCCCCGTGCGTGTTCTTCCGACATTCCATTTTCAAGATCAATTTTATAGCGTTTTGCCGCTTCCAAACACCAGTTTAAATCCTGTTGACGTTGTTCAGGAGAATAATAATATTTTTTCCCTTGGCGATCGCTATAATAACCCACAGGACGTAAATAAAAAGCGTCTTCAATATCCCCTTTTCCTTCAGCAACGGCTAATACTTTTCCCGAAGTATAGCGGTACGATTGACAATCAAAACTGATACCTATCCTGTGAGTTCTCGCTTGCTGCATCACACTATGGGGAAAATAACCACAATTAAACACAATTTGGCAGTGTTCTAATGGCCCATAATGTCCCCGTTCACCCGCTAATAAACGCTTAACAATGACTTCCCCAGCTTTTTCTTCAGACGGCCAAGATTCTCTTTCCTCAACAACAAACTGATCGCTATAATCTTGGTGCATTGCAGCATAAATCACCTGCTGAGGAAAAGGAGTTTTAGCAATTACTTCTACACGAAATCGATCCATTTTTGATCAAAACCAACCCAATTAAAAGCTTCAATATTTTCAGCCTTTAACATTAAAGCACTAAATGGAACAATTTGAGTTATTTTAAGATTAACCACAGAATTCTTGATTATGCTTTCCGACAAATTTACCGAAGCCTTAGTTTATGCAGCGCAACTCCACGCCACCCAAATTCGTAAAGGTTCAGGAGTGCCTTATATTGCTCATCTGTTAGGAGTTGCCAGTATTGCCTTAGAATATGGGGCTAACGAATCAGAAGCGATCGCAGCCCTGTTACATGATGCCATAGAAGACCAAGGAGGAGCTAAAATTCGAGACGAAATTCAACACCATTTTGGGGAAACCGTCGCGGCAATTGTTGAAGGGTGTACCGATACTGATATTAGCCCTAAACCGCCTTGGAGAGAAAGAAAACAAGCTTATATTGCCCATATTCCCCACACTTCCCCTTCGGTGCGGTTAGTTTCTGCGGCGGATAAACTGTATAATGCTCAATCGATTTTAAAAGATTATCGTCAACTGGGAGAGGATTTATGGCAAAGATTTACAGGCAAAAAAGAAGGAACTCTATGGTACTATCGAACCTTAGTTGATGCTTTTCGTCAAGTAGAATCAACACCTTTAGTTGAAGAATTAGATCGGGTTGTTTCTGAACTGGAACAGTTAGTGAAACAAGATCATTAACCCTAAAGAATTATCTTATTTTAATGGATTAATAATGGCAAATGTTCGTTTAGAAAATATTACCCGACGTTATCATACCACCCTTGCAATTGAAGAGATTAATTTTGAAGTTCCCGATGGAGAATTCTGGGTATTAGTAGGGCCATCGGGTTGTGGAAAATCAACAATTTTAAGAACCATTGCTGGGTTAGAAACAGCCACTTCTGGCAATGTTTATATTGATAATACCTTAGTGAATGAGATTCCAGCGCGTAAACGAGATGTGGCGATGGTATTTCAAAATTATGCCCTTTATCCCCATCTCAGCGTGGCTGAAAATTTAGCCTTTGGCTTAAAAATGCGGGGAGTTAATGCTAAAAAAACGCAAGAAATCATTCTAAAAGTAGCTCAATCTCTTTCCATTGAACATTTATTAAATCGTAAACCCAAACAACTTTCAGGCGGACAACAACAACGGGTTGCTTTAGGACGAGCGATCGCCCGTGAACCAAAAGTTTTCCTATTAGATGAACCCTTATCAAACTTAGATGCTCAACTGCGAGATGATACCCGTGCCGAACTTAAACAACTGCATCAGCGCTTAGGAATTACAACCATTTATGTTACCCATGATCAAGTAGAGGCGATGACGTTAGCCGATAAACTGGTAATTCTCCATCAAGGAAAAATTCAACAAATCGGTGTTCCTCAAATGGTTTATTCTCGTCCTAAAAATCGGATGGTTGCCACTTTTTTAGGTAATCCTCCCATGAATATTTTACCAATTACATACAGAAATAGTTTATTTTGGATTGGAAATCAATCCTTAACTTGTCCGAGCGCAATTCGAGAAAAATTACAACCCCAGGAAGGTCAAAAATTTGATTTGGGTATTCGTCCTGAACATATTCAATTCATCACTTCCGAGAATGTTATTGATGATTTACAACAAGATGTTTGGGCCTTTGAAAAAGTCCCCCTGGATGTGGAAGTTAGTGTTGTCGAACCCTTGGGCCGAGAAACATTAGTTCGCGCCGATATCCCCCAAACCGATCAATATTTTATTCAATTTCAAGTCCCTATTCACCATCGCCTTCATCCCGGCGATCGCTTAACCATCAAACTAGATTTGAATCAGATTTTAATCTTTAATGCCACAACAGGCGATACTCTCTATCCTTAAAATCTTCATCGGGTGCGTCAGGTCAAGTTCCAGGCCCCACCCAACCCTTAATTTTGTATCTAAAGTAACTGAAATTCTTTACAGACTATGATTTTTAGATTATCTTAGAAACATCCTCTTCAAAGCCAAAAAGAGAGGCAATTAAAGCCCCGAAATTAGTAAAGAAAGTTGAACTAATATGGATTTTTATTAAATCCGTAAAAAAAATTAAACTCTACATAAAAAATATTCTATTTTCCTAATTTTGAATCATACTTAAAAATAAATCCTGAGTCGATGAGGATAATACGCTGTCCGGTGGGAAGAGTGAAATCGTCAACTATTGGGGTTGTTTCACCCAAATCCTCATCTATCCTCCATTCAGGACTATTCCCTACCCCCCTAAAACCAATATGATGCTTTTAAATCAACCTAATTTGAAACAGGATGAATCTGAAATTAGGAATCAGGATGATATTTTTCCGATTAGTTACTCTACCCTGGATGTTAGAGCATTAATCAGTGAAATTTTAAGTTGTTATTCCATTGATACCGTTGAAAAATGTAAATTTTGGCATCGAGGTTTAAGTGATGTTTATTTCATAAAAACTCAAACTTCTCGTTATTTTTTAAGAATATCCCATCAACATTGGCGATGTCGAGCAGAAATTGAATTTGAGCTTGAATTGCTAGATTTTTTGCATAATCATCAAATCCCAGTTGCTTATCCCTTAAGAACAACAGAGGGAAAATTATTCATTGAAATTAATGCCCCTGAAGGCAAACGATATGCAGTATTATTAGTTAATGCTCCCGGTCAAATTGCTATTGGAGATTTGAATATCAGCCAAAGTTTAAAATTAGGCGCGACCGTTGGTAAAATTCATCAAGTGGCTGTAAATTTTCAACCTTCAGTTCAACGCCAACCTTTAAATTCTGATTATTTATTAGAGAGTTCCTTCCTAACCATTGCTCCCTATTTAAAAAACAGACCACTGGATTTAAACTGTTTAGCAGACATTGTATTTCAACTCAAAGCTCAATTGCAAAATTTACCTCAAAATCCTCCTTTTTGGGGAATTTGTTGGGGTGATCCCCATAGTGGTAATGCTCATTTTACCCCCGATGATCAAATTACCTTATTTGACTTTGATCAATGTGGATATGGGTGGCGAGCGTTTGATATTGCTAAGTTTTTACAAGTCTCCTTACAGTCGGGACTGAGTAAAAAAGTTCGAGAAGCTTTTTTAGTTGGGTATGAAGGGATTAACCCGTTAACTGAACTGGAAAAAAGCAATATTCAAGCCTTAACTCAAACGGCTCATATTTGGGCTTGGGCGATTAGTATTATTAACGCAGAACAGTTTAACTATAGCCGTTTAGATCCGAGTTATTTTACTCGATATTTACAACAATTAAAACGCTTACATTCCCCAGACTGGCAATAAAATCAATTCAAAATTAGTCTGGGAGAAATCCACAACTAATTTCAATAATGCGATTGTTCTCTAATTTAAAATAGAGATACGATCCCCCTGAAAAGGAATAGCTGACAACTTGAATATCCTCTTGACTGTGGGGTTCTTGTTGACCATAAACCTCGAATATACGATTTAAAGAATCTCCCACCCGCACCCCGTCCGGTGTGGCTAAACTCCCATCAGTGGTGGTTAAAACCACAATTCTTTCATCTCCAATATCAACAATTAAATTAGGATAAACCAGTCGAGCATAGGTGTTATAGTTCCCCGGAGGATGTTTTAAAATTTGAAGCGGTGTTCCTAAAATGTCTAATTTTGAGGGTAAATCTCCTAAGCGAAATTCCCCTAAACCCAGTTGTTTTTCTGGGGAAGGATCAGCTACACTTGCAGAAATTCCAAATGGAATTGGGAGAGTATTAAAAGCTATAACTCCACTTCCCAGAAGGAGAAGAGTAAGCAAAATATTGAAAGGATTTTTCATCTTAATTTTTCCCCATCTAATGCTCTAACTTTTAAATTGGATAAATTTTCAGCAATCTCAGCTTTATCTGTAACGGGAATTTGTAAAATATCCCCCAAGGAATGGGCGGGATCTGTCGAAAGGAGTAAGATTTGTTCATCAGGAAATTCTTTAGTCCATTGTAGGGCAAACCCACAGGAAAGGGTGGTTTTTCCCACACCCCCTTTTCCACGGAATAATACTAGACTAAGGGTGTTGAAATTAAACATTTTAATCAACGTTTGCTATATTTCTACTTTAGCGGTTTGTGGTGGCTTAAGAGATAAAACCCTAGGAATGTGTTCGATGTAGCCTTAGCCTCTTGTGTCAGTTGTTCAAGTGTTATAGCCCTGGCAAAAATTTTAGCGACTGATCTCCCATCGAAAACGGTAGAACCGTTGATCAGCCAGACTAGAATACAGAGGGAATCGTAAAATCTGCCCCAACTTAGAATTGAACTGTCACAGGATAGAGAATAAAGGGGTTGTTAATTACAGATAATAGAAACATAGAAACCAAGAGTAAGGTTCAATTGACAAATTGAGAACTCGGAAACAAGGGAAGAAATTGATCCCTCTTGAGAGATAATCAAGATCCTGTCCCGCCCTGGACAATCTCGAAGATCTAAACATCCCTAACCTTCATTTTTGCCCTCGGATGAAGGAATCAATCACTAACTTAGAACAGAATTAGGACGTGAATATTATGTTGAACAACCTGAGAAAAAAATACAGTGGGATTATGGCATTATCATTAGTTGGAGTCATGAATGCCACTCCTAGTTTAGCTTATCCGGTGGGGGTAACTTCTACCCCTGCAACGATTATACCCTCAACCTCTGAGTCCATACAGCCCCAGACTTCAACATTAGAATCCCTGTTAAAGGGGCCCCAAGTCAGCAGACGGATTTCTGAATGCTACGATAATGGGTTATGTTAGATGTTAACCCTTGGTGAAAGTTGATGGTACTGATCAACCCTCGATTCACTAAGTTTCAACGGACGGGCCGTATCCTGTTAGACTTCCTTTGCTGGAATCTATCCGCCATTCTTTGGGTAAAGAGGCAGCAGGGGCGGAATGTGCCTAATTTTTTATTAAAAATCCCATATTGATTCTTTTAATTATTTCTAATTGTTAAAACTTAATCAAGTTTTATCGGCTAACAAGAACTATGGGGTTTTTGTTAACGGCTTGGAGTGGTAATTAGAAATTTAAACTTAACTATCCCTTGCTAAAGTAACCGTTTAATGACAATCCCTCAAGGAGATTTTTAACGATGGCACTTTATCCCGTAAACGATATTATTAGCCATAATCATCAGCAAATTCATACCTTGGGTCGAGCATTGGCGAAAATGCAAGGAAGTTTTTCCTTATTGTTGGTACGGTGTAACTATGAAAGTTTACGGAAACAAATTGTTACTCAACTTAAACAAGAATCTTCCCTTCTCATCGATGAATTCCAACTTTCTCCAACAAGTCAAACCTTATATGGTTCGATTAAAGCGGAAGTAGAATCAAATTATCCTTCTGTATTAATGGTTTATGGATTAGAATCGGTTATTGCAATAGATGTAGTTTTACATTCAGCGAATTTAGGAAGAGAAGCTTTTCGTAATTTTCCCTTTCCAGTCGTGTTATGGATTAATGATAAATTGTGGAAAAAACTGAATCGTAATGCACCGGATTTTACCAGTTGGGCAACAACCTATGAATTTTTGCTGAGTTCCGATGAATTAATTAGCTTTTTAGAGGAAAGATCATCCTTAGTCTTTGCCAAAGTTCTCGCCGCAGGTGCAGAAGGATTTTTACCGACTGCTGCTATTTTAGGCTCAGAATCAGGAACGGAACTTCAGGCGGCTTATCAAGATTTAAAAAAGCGAGAAATTACGATTGATCAATCGTTAGAAGCGAAGTTAAAATGGATTTATGGTCGCTATTTTTATTCCCAACAACAAATTCCTCTGGCGCTGCAACAGTATCAACAAGCCTTAAGATTTTGGCAACAATACCCGGTTTCCCCTACTGCTGATCATTTCTTACTCTGGCAAGGATTAATTTGGTTTGAGATGGGGTTATGTTGGTGTTATTTAGCAGAACAACATCGTTATCGCAAGGGGGAACGAGAATGGAAACAAGCAAGGGATTGTTTTCAACAGTGTATTGATCGATTTGAACAGGCTCAAAAACCCGATTTAGTTGCTTTATTTTTAAATAAAATTGGAGAAACCTTAATTTATTTACAAGATTGGGAAAGTCTGCGGAATTTAGCTTTAAAAGGGCGAAAGTTACATCAAAATTTAGGAGACCGTTTCCAGATTCAACTCGCTCAGGATTATGGATTTCTAGCTTTTGTTGCCCTAGCAGATCGGGATTGGAATAATACTCAAGAATTAGCCTCGGTTGCCTTAGAAATTCTAGTTTTAGAAGCTCGAAAAAATCCCGATAATCCTTGTATTCCAGTCATTAAAAGTTTTTGTTTATTTATATTAGCCAAAGCCTTAGAACAGCAAGGGTTAAAATCAAAGGCGATTGAAATATTAAGAACATCGGCTCAAACCATTAAAACGACTTTGTTAACAGTGAGCTTAATTCGTTTGTATCTGTATATTTTACAAACATTAAGTCGCCTTCATTTTGAATTGGGGGATTATCAAGAAGCGTTTCAAATTAAAGAAGAATATCGCAATCAATCGAGTGCTTATGGTTATACTGCCTTTGTAGGAGCCGGACGATTACAACCTCGAAAACAAGCGGTTACTTCAACATTAGATCCCAGCCAATTCACCCACAATTTTACTGATGAAATCACGGCTTCAGGACGGGAAGAAGCGATTAACCATCTGTTAAAACGTATGGCGAGTAACTATCATAAATTAACCGTCATTTATGGTCAATCGGGTGTAGGAAAAAGTTCGATTTTGAGGGCTGGATTAGTTCCCGCAGTGCAACGAAAAATTATTGATGCTCGCATTAGTATCCCGATTATTATTAAAAGCTATAATTCTTTTTTAATTGAGTTAGAGCAAAAACTCATCAATCAGGATTTAGAGCATTCAACTGCTGCTCCTCCCTTAAATTTAGATACTGATTTCAATGATGCAGAGACACAATTAGAACCTCTAAATTATACCAATATTTTAACACAAGTTATTGAAAAATTGCAAGAGAATGGTAGACAAAATTTATTGACTATTTTAATTTTTGATCAATTTGAAGAATTATTTTTTGTTCAGTCTCCCAACAATCAAAAGCTATTCTTTGAATTTTTAAAAAATGCTTTAAATTTGCCCTTTGTCAAAGTTATTATTTCATTGAGAGAAGATTATTTACATTATTTACTAGAAGGAAGCCGTCAAGTTAATTTAGAAGCCATTAATAACGATATTTTAAGCAAAGATATTTTATTTTATTTAGGAAATTTTAGCGAGACAGAAGCTTATAACGTAATCAAAAGTTTAACGGATCGTGCCCATTTTTATTTAGAAGATGCCTTAATTCAAGCCTTAGTTCAAGATTTAGCAGAAGATAGAGGAGAAATCCGTCCCATTGAATTGCAAGTTGTTGGAACTCAACTCCAAGCTGAAAATATTACCACCTTAGAAGCTTATCAACAACAAGGCCCCAAACAAAAATTAGTCGAACGATTTTTAGAAGAAGTGATTCAAGATTGTGGGCCAGAAAATGAAACAATGGCGCGTTTTGTTTTATATGCCTTAACGGATGAAAATGATACTCGTCCCTTGAAAACCAGAACGGAATTAATTGAAGAATTAAAACAAAAATTAAATCCAGAACAGGTTTTAAACTGCTTAGATATCATTCTTTATATTTTAGAAAAATCGGGCTTAGTTTATCGAGATATTAGCCCAACAGGAGAATTTTATCAACTGGTGCATGATTATTTAGCTGGATTTATTCGACGACAGAATAGGAGTGATCAAGAAGAAGAAATTGCTAAATTGCAACAAGAAAAAGCCCAACTTATCAAGGAAAAAGAAATGAGCAAAAAACTATCAGAAGAACAAGAAAAACGCCATCAAGCAGAAGAAAAGAATCGTCGTTTAGAACGATTTCTAGGATTAATTATTGGAACAGTTGTTATTGGTGTTGCAGCAATATTTTATGCCAATGCCCAAAATCAAGTAAAAGCTCGAATTCAAGCGTTAACTTCAGCCAAAAATGCCCTATTATTAGCCGATCAACAAGATCAATTAGGGGTATTAACAACCACCGTACAAATTGGTCAAAACACCTTAGAAACAAAAGCATCAGAAGCAACAAAAACAGAAATCGCCGAAGGGTTAATGCAAATGATTTCGGGAATTCAAGAACGAAATCGTTTAGAGGGACATCAAGGAACAATTCTAGGCGTTAATTTTAGTCCCGATGGTCAACGAATTGCAACAGCCAGTAGTGATCGGACGCTAAAAATTTGGAGTCTTGAGGGTAAATTATTAACGAAACCTGGGCAATTTCCGCACACCAGTCCCATTAAAAGTGTTCGCTATAGTCCCGATGGCAAAATCATCGCCACCACCACAGCTAGTGTTGATGACCCCAATCAAAATCAAGTTTTATTATGGACAGAAAACGGAACACCTATCCCTCATCGTCCGATGAAACATCAAGAAGTGATTAATAGTATTAGTTTTAGTTACGACAGCCAAAAATTAGTTACCGCTAGTAATGATAAAACCGTTAAATTATGGGCTTTAGATGGAACGTTACTTCAGGAATTTAAAGGGCATCAGGATCGAATTTTTGACGCTGAGTTTAGTCCTGACGGTCAAACTATTGCCAGTTGTAGTAAAGATGGAGAATTGAAAATTTGGTCAATCGATGGAACCTTAATTCGTAGTATTAAAGCCCATAATCAACCCGTTTATGATCTTGATTTTAGTCCCGATGGCAAACTGATTGTTTCTGCTAGTGGCGATCGCACTCTAAAACTTTGGAACGCAGAAACCGGAGTAGAAATTAAAGTTCCCTTAAAAGGTCATAATGATGATGTTTTAAGTGTCAATTTTAGTCCCGATAGTCAATTTTTAGTCAGTGGTGGTCGCGATCGCACTGTTAAACTTTGGAACCTAAAAGGAGTTTTACTCAAAACTTTTATTGGTCATCGAGATAATGTTTGGGGTGTGGAATTTAGTCCCGATGGTCAAACCTTGGTATCCGTCAGCGCCGATACCACCGCCCGACTTTGGGATCGAAGTCGAGATCCCTTGAATACCACCTTACAGGGTCATACCGGACGGGTCTGGGGTGTCAGTTTTAGTCCCGATGGTCAAATTTTAGCGACTGGAAGTGAAGATAAAACCGTAAAATTATGGGGATATCAAGAGCCCCTACAATATAGTTCAAAGCCTTTTTTGACCTTAGAGCATCCCAGTAAAGTGAACTGGGTAAGTTTCAGTCCCAATAGTCAAGAAATTGCCACAGCCAGCGAAGATAAAATTCTGCGACTTTGGGGGAAAGACGGTCAGTTGTTGCGAACCTTAAGCGGTCATACCCAAGCGGTTAAAGTTGTCACCTTTAGTCCCGACGGTCAAACCTTAGTCAGTGCCAGTGAAGACAAAACCGTGAAATTATGGGACAAACAAGGAAAATTGATCACCTCCTTACCCCATCAAGATGCTGTTTGGGATGTCCGCTTTAGTCCCGATGGCAAAATCTTAGCCACAGGGGCGAGTGTTTCCAAACCCACAAACCAACCGCCCACTAACGGCGTTACCCTCTGGACAAAACAAGGGAAACAATGGCAACCTACCTCAGAATTACCTGCGGAAAATCCCGTAACAACGTTAAGTTTTTTAGGGAATTCTCAACAACTGGCTGTTGCTGTTAATGATCAGGTTACACTTTGGGAATTGAACGATAAAAAATCCCATTCTTCTTGTCCATTAGGACATCATGCAACGGTACAAAGTTTAAGTTATTATCCCCAGGGGCAAATTTTAGCAACGGCTAGTGATGATAAAAAAGTGAGATTGTGGCAGATTAATGACCGTCTTTGGGATTTATCAAACTGCAATGGCATTGAACCTTTAATGGTGTTAGAACAAGATGATTTTGTCAATAATATTAGTTTTAGTTCTGGGGATGCCCCTCTTCTGGCTATGGCTAAGGATAATGGAACAGTGATTCTGTGGAGTTTAGCGAATTTAGACTTACATCATCAGATGGAACAAAGTTGTACCTGGTTACACGATTATCTCACCACTAACTCAACCCAATTGCAGGAACAAAATCGCAATTTATGTAATTATCCGGTAAATACGGATTCTGCAAGAGCGAATGGGATAAACAAATAAATATTGCTTGAGTGTCTGCTTATTCCCTTATTTAGGAAGACAGTGTATGATTTTGGCAAACCCGATTACCCTCAATCCTAATATTCAATGGTGATAGAAAAAGCCGAACAAATCCTCAATGGTGCTATGCCAGAGTTTTTGCAAAATGGCTATGCTTGTACAAGTATGGACAAGGTAGCAAAATCGGCTGGTGTGTCTAAACAAACCCTTTATAGCCATTTTTCCGATAAAGATGGATTATTTACGGCATTAGTTGAACGCATTGCTACCGAGAAATTTAATTTGGTTTGGTCACACCCTTTAGAAGGTCAACCCGAAGAAGTCTTGCGGGATTTAGCGAAACGCCTGGTTAAGGAAAATATTAATGATAATGAATATTTGTGTTTTGTCCGTTTAATTGTTGCTGAATCAGGAAAACGTCCAGATTTAGCACAATTATTTTTAATGAAACTTTGTCAACCTGCGGTGATTATTCTCACCCAATATCTTCAAGAACATCCCGAATTAAATATTATTGATTGTGAAGCCACAGCCCGGATTTTCGTCGGTTCATTAATCCATTTTATGATGGTTCAAGAAGTTCTATCCGGCAAAGAAATTATGCCCCTCGAAGAAGATCGGATGATTAATAGTTTAATTCGTTTAATTATTAATCAAAAAGAATTGTTGACTGTAGAGACGTTGCATGAAACGTCTCTACAGGTTCCAAAACCCGACTACGGTTGAACGTTTACAGGGTTAGCTGAGGGTTCGGTAGCAGGGGAAGGTTGGGGGTTTTCCAGAAGTTGGCGTTGTTTTTCCCGAAATTGAGTTGCTGCGTCCTGAATATTTTGACGTTGTTGATTCCCGACGGCTTCATAATCAACATTGAATCGTCCTAATCGAGAATTATGAATAATATCTAACATGGTCTTCTGACTATTGGCACCACTCAGAGGGTCAGGATTATCAGACCGTTGAAATTCTTGTAAAGGGGTAACTGAAGTAGACTGAGCCAAACTCACTGAAGTAAATCCCAAAATCCCAATTCCAGCAGCCACAACCGTAGAAGAGAAGAGTCTCACACCCCATTTCAATCCCTTAAATTGCATGATTACAACCTCACCACCTGAAAAATAACTATAAAAACTAAGATTTACCTATTGTAGCTATTTTTCAGAAAATTTAACGAAATCCCAAAATTCATCCTCACCCTCAGTTGATCGGAGTGAGGATGAATTTTGGAAAACAAAAAGTGCGACGCAGCACCTTGACAATCCAAAACTCCATTTGTTAGCATTTTATCGTAAACGTGGTTCCTAGTAAGATGCTGAAAGCAGTCAAAGTCAGAATCTATCCCACCGTTCAACAACAAGAGTTATTAGCTCAAGCTTTTGGCTCGGTTCGTTGGCTGTGGAATCGTTTTTTAGACTTGACCAATGAAACCTATCAGCAAACCGGGAAAGGATTATCACGTTACGACTTACAAAAACAATTACCCGCTCTCAAGAAAGAATATGAATGGTTGAAAAATACCTACAGCCAATGCTTGCAAGTTGTTTGCTTAAACCTTAGTCGAGGGTTCATTAACTTCTTTGAAAGACGTGGGGATTATCCCAGATTCAAGTCTAAACACGGGAAACAATCTTTATCTTATCCTCAAAATGTAAAAATCAGTGGTGACAGCTTATGCTTTCCTAAAATTGGTGAAATATTTGCTAAAATTCACCGTCCTATAGAGGGAGCGATTAAAACTGTAACTATCACTAAAAACAAGTGTAATCAATATTATGCTTCTGTTTTATTTGAGGATGGAAAGAAGATTCCCAATCCTTCATCTGAAGGTAAGGCGATTGGTTTAGATATGGGATTAAACGATTTCTGTATCACTTCAGATGGTAGTAAATTTGCCAATCCTAGATGGTTGAAAAAGCATGAGCGCAATCTTAAGATTAAACAGAAATCATTATCTCGCAAAAAGAAAGATTTCAATAATCGAGCTAAAGCCAGACTTAAAGTAGCTAAAGTTCACAATAAAATCACTCGATGTCGTGAGGATTTTCACCATAAGCTATCACGCAGGATAGTCAACGAAAACCAAGTTATTGTGTGTGAAAATCTAAATATCAAAGGCATGGTTAAAAACCACTGTTTAGCCCAAGCAATTTCTCAAGTTGGATGGGGTCAATTCCAGACCATGCTGTCCTATAAAGCCGAACAAGAAGGAAAAATCTATTTAGAAATTGATAGATTTTTCCCTTCCTCAAAAACTTGTAATCATTGCTTAAATGTGGTTGATAGCTTGCCTTTAGATATTCGACAATGGACTTGTAATCATTGTGGTACAAAACACGACCGAGATATCAACGCAGCAAAAAATATTAGAGATGAAGGACTGCGAGTTTTGTCGTTAGGGACTAGCGAGTCAGCCTGTTGTCCAGATGTTAGACGTAATAGTGGAGGACGTAAGAAATCTACTGTTACGCTTTCTGTTGGGCAGGAAACTCCGACCTCAGCGTAGCGGGTCGGAGTAGTTCACAATAAAGATTCCTCCTAACCTTCGAGACATTCAGACTGTTGGGGGGATTAATCTTGCGATAAATTTTATGAGGTCGCTCACGGGATTTTCAATCGCGTTTTAAGCAAACCGACGCTTTAATAACGGCTGAATTGAGAGTAAGGCGACCGTTGCAAATCCGAATAAAACCAATAATGCACCTCCAAACGTGATGGTGGCAAAGGGAGCGTGCATCACCACACTATTGAGAGCCCAATCCTGATGTAAGTATAAATAACGAATGGGTTCAATGGCATAACTGAGGGGATTCAGCGAAGCTACAACTTGTAACCAAGTGGGCATAAAGGATAAAGGCGCGAGGGCGGTACTGGCAAATAAAAGCGGTAAATTCGTCACAAAGATCACCGCAATTAATTCAATATGACCGGGTAAAGCAAAAGCTAATCCTAAACTTAAACCCGTTACCCCTAGCACTAATAAAAGCACAATCAAAGTAATGATACTTAATCCCCCAATTCCAGGTAATCCTGCTCCTAAAAAGGCTCCAGCCGCCACAATCACCGACGTTTGAATTAAGCTCAAGGTAACGATATAAATTGCTGAGGCTAAAACAATCGAAAAACGAGACACTAAAGGGGCGACTAATAACCGATTTAAAAACCCAAATTCTCGGTCAAACATCACAGGTAAACCTGCATTTAAAGCTCCTGCAAAGGCTGTAAAAACAATAACCCCAGCCCCTAAAAACTGAGCATAATTTAGGGTTTCTCCAAACAATCCTTTGGGGGCATTTTGAAATAAAGCACCAAACAAAATTAACCACATCAAAGGTTGAATAATCCCAGCAATTAAAGTAGAAGGACGACGTTGTAATTGAATAAACAACCGACGGGTTAAGGCTAGGGTTTCTTGCAGGAATTCTCCGACTAAATTCGGTTGTTGATTAGTTGTTTGATGGGAAGGTGATAATTTAACAGATGTTGTTGAACTGCTCATAGTGGTTAACGATTGAGGGTTGACTGTTCAGGGTTAGGAATTAAAAACCCAGTTTCTAGCGCATACTTTTCTTTTTCTCAGCTTTTAAATCTCGATTACTGGCTGCTGCAATTTCAGCATCAAGTAAAGTTCGACCGGTTGCTGCTAAATAAACATCATCTAAACTGGGCCGAGATTGGGCAATACCAAAGGTCGGTAAACCCGCATCTTTTAACGCCTGTTGAATCGTAAACAACGCATCACTTTGAGGTTGAACGACTAAATTTAAAGAATTGCCTTGAGCATTATTAATAATAATCTCTTGTACAAAAGCGAGAGATTGTAATAAAGCTTTGGCTTTTTCGGCTTCTTCCAACGGCGAAAATTCTCGAATTCTCAGGGTAATGCGATCGCCTCCAACTTGATCTTTTAACTCAGACGGTGTACCCGTTGCAATCACCACACCTTGATCAATAATTGCCACTCGATCTGCTAAAGCATCCACCTCTTCTAAATAGTGGCTGGTGATTAAAACCGTTGTCCCATTTTCTCTTAATTGACGGAGGAAATTCCACACTGCAACCCGGCTTTCAATATCTAAGCCAACGGTCGGTTCATCTAATACTAATAAATCCGGTTGATGCAGTAACCCCGACGCTAAATCTAAGCGTTTCCGAATTCCCCCAGAATAGGTTCCGGTTTTTTGATCGATCCAATCTTGTAATCCTAATAAATTCGTAACCTGATGAATTCGTTCTGCAATCAGAGCACGAGGAATATGATAAAGGGCGGCTTGTAATTGCAATAATTCCCGTCCAGTTAAGACTTTATCAAGGGCGACTTCCTGAGCGACATAACCTAAGCGTTGACGAGCTAATCTGGGTTGGTCAGTAACAGAAATACCCGATATTTCTAAACGTCCAGCATCAGGAGTAATTAACGTACACAATGCACGCAGGGTTGTGGTTTTTCCGGCGCCATTGGGGCCAAGTAAACCAAAGATTTCCCCCGGTTGGACATCAAGAGACACATCTTTAACAGCCCGGATAGAGCCATAGGATTTTTGTAAATTTTGGATCACAACAGCAGGAATCATAGTACACATTTAAATAAACTAAATTACTGATGGGTCAAGTCCGAGGGGAATTTATTCGCCGTCAGGTTCCTTTTTTGTATTGTATCTCTCTTTCCCTAGAGAATAGCTGGACTCAACAAATACGCTTCTAAATCAAGACTTGCCAATTTTTCATAAGCATGATTAATCAAGCGTTCTCCTCGTAATGCTCCTGTATTTGCACCCGGACAAATATACTGCAAGGTATCATAATTAAAGCGTTCCAATATGAATCGAATACTGTTTAGCTGTCGTGGCCAGTGAAAGGTTTTGGCGGTGCGGAGGGGTACAGGTTGACCTTGGAGATTGGGTAAGAGATGACGTCCGGTGAACAAAACCCCGGCTTGCCCACTAAAATAAAGACAGGATGAACCGGGAGAATGTCCAGGTGTCCAAAAAACCGAACTTTGGGAACTCAGGGTTAAGTTTGTCTCAAAGGTTGTTACCGTTGACTCCGGTAATAAATAAGCTTCTTGTTCTTGGATGACAATCTGACATCCCCATCTGTTTTGAATCTCTCGTGATGAACCTATTGCACCCCGATGGGTAATGAATAACCCTTGAACACCTCCCTGTTGCTCTAAAAATTGCTGATTTGTTTCATTCCAGGGCGGCGCATCGATCAAGATGTTCATCTGGTTCTCTACAATAAAATAGGCAGTTCCGCCCAAAGTGTCCCGGTTGGGTGGGAAAGCATAAATATTTTCCAGTACAAGTCGGGGAAGTTTGGGGACAGAACGCTCCTGGGACATATCGTTATTTTTTTTAGGTTCAATTGTTGATTTTAAACGAACTTGTTTATTGAATTAAAACGACAGATGATCATGTTATTTTGGTTACTGATTTTAGGGTTGATGACCTATTGGCTTCTACAACGGGGAGTCGCTCAAATTACTCGAACTCCCATTTGGTTGCTATGGTTGGTGATGATGACTCCGGCGTTCATTTGGGGAACCTGGATGTTTGCTTATGATCAAAAACCAATTCCCGCAGAATTAGTGATTATTCCTTTTATTGCTTGTCCCTGTTTATATTGGTTTTTAGTCCAATGGGGTCGTCTTCCGCCACCTACATCATCAGACTCCGCTACCCCAACCGAACCTAGTCTTCCTGTGGAAAATTCCCACTTACCTCGTCCTTTAGATCAACAAGAAGAAGAAACCCTTCGCACTTGTTTTCCTTGGACTGTTTTTCCCCTACATAATATTGAATATCGGCTACAAGCTGTGATTTGTCGGGGTCAATTACGGTCTAATCCTGATGTCGCTTATCGAACGATTCGAGATAATATTAAAGCTAAATTTAGCGATCGCTTTTTAATTGCCTTTCAACAGGATCTCAAAGATAAACCCTTTTTTGCCTTGGTTCCTAACCCTTATCCAGAAAATACCGAAAATTTACTCAAGCCTGATGCTTTAAACCGTCCAATTTTATGTTTAGCACTGGTATTAATTACTTTATTTACAACAACGGTGGCGGGTGTGGAAATGGAGAATATTTCCCTAGATGCTTGGCAAGCAAATCCCCGTTTATTAGTGGCTGGATTACCTTATAGTTTGTCCTTAATGGCAATTTTAGGAGTTCATGAGTTAGCTCATTATTTAACCGCGATTCGGTATAAAATGAAAGCGACATTACCTTATTTTCTGCCGATTCCATTTTGGTTAGGAACCTTGGGGGCGTTTATCCAAATGCGATCGCCTTTTCCCCACCGGAAAGCGTTATTTGATGTCAGTATTGCTGGGCCTTGGGCAGGATTTATCATCAGTTTACCGTTATTAATTTTAGGCTTAAATCAGTCAACGGTTGTTCCCTTTGATCCGAAAAGTTCTGGATTTTTAAATTTTGAATCCTTGAATCCCAGTTTTTCGTTTTTATTAACAATATTGAGTAAATTAATATTAGGAGATGCCTTCACTTCTGAACAAGCGATTCATTTACATCCGATGGCGATCGCGGGATATTTAGGATTAATTGTCACAGCCATTAATTTAATACCAGTGGGACAATTAGATGGCGGTCATCTCGTTCATGCTATGTTTGGTCAAAAAACCAGTTTCGTCATGGGTCAATTCACTCGATTTTTTATCTTAATTTTAGCATTAATCCACAGTGAATTTATAGCCTTAGCTTTGTTATTATTCTTTTTTCCGTTACAAGATGAACCTGCCTTAAATGATGTCAGTGAATTGAATAATATTCGAGATATTATTGGGTTTGTCACCTTGGGGTTATTATTGTTGATTTTATTACCCATGCCTTCTGTTGTTGGTCAATGGTTAAATTATTAATCTTAAAATCCGGTTAAACGGCTTTTTTATTAAAGCGTCCAACCTGTCTTAAGGCATCTAAAAAGGTATAAACCGCAGGAGAATGGAGGGCATTTTTTAAGACCATTACACCGATGACTCGAATTAAGGGATCGGGTAATTGACAAACTTGAACGAGGGGAGGAACCGGACGTGCTGCTAAACCCGGAATAATTGAGACTCCCAAACCTTGAGCGACCATGCCTAAAATTGTTGAATCTTCTCTCACATGATAGGCAATATTTAAAGGAAAATTCGTTTTTTTTAAATATTTTAAAATCAAAGAAGAACAACAACTGGTTGATGAGAGAATTAAGGGATAGGATACTAATTGTTCCCAGGTTAAACGGGAACTATTAATGTTATAATGGGGAGGAAGAATGGCGATATAATCATCTTGTAAAATTTCCCAAACTTCAAATTCGGGACTGGTGGGTAAATAAGTAAATCCAATATCCGCTTGACCCGTGCGAACTGCGTGTTCCATTTCTGGGGTATCATCAAATTCTGTTAAACTCACCGTCACGTCTGGGAAATGGTTGCGAAATTGAGCAATCACAGAGGGTAAAATATGAGTTGAAACACTGCGAAATGAAACAATCCGAATATTGCCACCTTGTAATCCTTTTTCGCGGTTGGCTTCCTGAACCATTTGCGCTAAAAGCTCTTGAATTTGACGCGCTTGAGTGACCATCCTTTCTCCCAAAGGCGTTAAAACCGCTCCATATCGTCCCCGTTTGATCAAGATAACACCTAATTCAGTTTCCAAGGTGGCGATCGCATGACTAACCGTAGACTGGGATAAATTCAGGTTCAATGCAGCTTCGCTGAAGTTTCCCGCCTCAGCAACGGCGACTAATGCTCGGAGTTGGGAGAGTTTCAAATTTTGGGGATTCATAGGACAATAGCAGGGAACAGGGAACAGGGAACAGGGAACAGGGAACAGGGAATAGGGAGGAAAAAAGACTTAACCCCTCTTAGTTTGTCGCCTCAGTCTATGTCCTAACTGCCTTGGCGACTGCTCTATCTATCGATTTTATCGATATTACCTATCGATGTTATCCGTTGATTTTTTATTGTAAGGGAAATAGAGTAAGTTTAACCGCGAAAAACTCTCAAATTCTTCTGTAATCAGGAGAGAAATTGTTATGAATAATCTCACCGTTTATTTAATTTTGGATTCCCTTAACTCCCTTCACCCGTCCACCTCAAAACCCGTTTTCTCATCCCGCCATTTTCTGACAAAAATTCAATCCACTTGGAATAAAATGATCGCGATGTTCACGGCGGGAAAAGAACCTAAAATTTGGTTATCCTCTGATGCTGAAGGCAAACGCTACTGGAATGCCTTTGATCCGCAAACCCATTGCTTTGTTGAACATTTATCAGAAGCAGAAATGCGAATTTGGATTGAAGAGCGATATCGTTTTTAAAGGGAATTTAGGTGTTTAGATACAGCACTTCTCAACCCTGTATAACGGATTTTACAACCCAAGAATGCTTTCTGCTAAACTGATCCTGGTTTTTCCTGCTGACCTTCAATAATTTTGGGGGACAATCGGGATCAGATGTCAAGACATCATCTCAAGTTAGAATCAAAAATGTTATTCTGATGACAATTACCTGACCCAAAGCGGGTAAACCTAGACATAGCTGAGTTATTGACCTCCATAAAGCGCATAAAAGGAAGAAAATTACAAAGTTGGGGATTCAACATCTTTACCGAAGACCCATAATCTGTAACTATATTCAGATTAAGCCTTGTGGGGATGATCCCCTTCTGGTAAAATCAGAAACAAAAGTTAGTATTAAATACTTAGCTTGCCTGAGTGCAAGGCCTTCTGTCAGTCGGGAGTCTGTTCACTACCATAAGTTGAGGTTTACTTTACCTTCAGATGAGGTGAGGACTCGACAATGCTGGCGTTGGTGATAGTTTTAATACTCAAAATTCAATGATTAAATTGTCAACAGTTTCTTTTAGGTTAGAGGAAGATGGGAAATAAGCCGGATCGCGTGGTTTTAATTGGCGTTGCTGGAGATTCCGGGTGCGGAAAATCAACATTTTTACGTCGAATAACAGATATCTTTGGAAA
Organism: Planktothrix sp. FACHB-1365; assembly: GCF_014697575.1. Taxonomy (GTDB): domain Bacteria; phylum Cyanobacteriota; class Cyanobacteriia; order Cyanobacteriales; family Microcoleaceae; genus Planktothrix. The sequence continues at coordinate 70,870 of NZ_JACJSC010000004.1, forward strand.
AGATTTTGTGACGGTTATCTGTTTAGATGACTATCATTGTTTAGATCGAAAGCAACGTAAAGAAACCGGAATTACGGCTCTAGATCCTAGAGCTAATAATTTTGATTTAATGTATGAGCAAATCAATGCTCTTAAAAATGGTGTCTCTATTGATAAACCCATTTATAACCACGAAACTGGCGAGATCGATCCCCCCGAACGGATTGATCCGAATCATATTATCGTGATTGAAGGGTTACATCCGTTATATGACGAACGGGTGCGAGCACTGCTAGATTTTAGTGTTTATCTCGATATCAGCGACGAAGTTAAAATTTCGTGGAAAATTCAGCGTGACATGGCAGAACGCGGTCATCGTTATGAAGATGTTCTCGCCGCTATTAATGCCCGTCGTCCTGATTTTGAAGCTTATATTGACCCCCAAAAGAAATATGCTGATGTGGTGGTTCAAATTCTGCCCACAAATCTGATTGCTGAAGATAAAGAACACAAAATCCTGCGGGTGCGTCTGGTACAGAAAGAAGGGGTGGAAGGACTCGAACCCGCCTACTTATTTGATCAAGGATCTACAATTCATTGGACACCTTGCGGACGCAAACTCACCTGTTCTTATCCGGGTCTAAAAATGTATTATGGCCCTGATAACTACTACGGAAATGAAGTGTCTATCCTCGAAGTCGATGGTCAATTCGATAACCTTGATGAAATGATCTACGTCGAAGGACACTTAAGCAACCTGTCTACAAAATACTATGGGGAAATGACCCATCTGCTCCGCGAACACCAAGAGTATCCCGGTTCCAATAATGGTAGTGGATTATTCCAGGTGTTAGTTGGCTTGAAAATGCGCGCAACTTATGAGCGCTTAGTTGGAGTTACTGAAAAAGTAGCAGCAACTGTCTAAGTTTTTGACGGTTAGCGATTAACTCAAACCAACATAACGCGGGATAAACCGATCTCGCGTTATTTTTTATCTTAATTTTAGATTAGAAAGCCCAGCGCTATAACATATTTATTAATCTCAAACAGAAAGTCGGTTTCTAACATTTAGCTGTCTCCCCAGAAACCGGGTTTCTAAAGTTATCTTGATTAATAATAACTAATCTCACAGAGAAACCCGGTTTCTCAGATTTAGCTGTCTCCCCAGAAACCGGGTTTCTGAAGTGTTCTTGATTAATAATAATTAACCTCAAACAGAAACCCGGTTTCTCAGATTTAGCTGTCTATTAATGCTAATTTTTTTAAAGCCTGAGTAGCGGCTTGCTTTTTTGCATCTCTCTTATTTTTAGCTTGTCCCTGACCATAAACATGACCATTGACTTGAACTCCCATAACAAAAACTTTATCATGATCATCCCCAACTTCTTGAATCACAATATAGTCAGGATTTTGTTTGTGTTTAATGATAGCCCACTCTTGAAAACGATTTATTGCATCCGGTAAAATGTTAGAAGAGTTAGCCTCAATTTTGATTGTTTCTAATTGTTCTAACAGCGGAACAACAATTTAGGATCTTGAAATGGAATTAGATCTAAAAGTTCTTTTAATTGCTCTCTAATTTTCTGATCTCCTTGAGAAATATTAGATTGATTTGAATGAGATTTTTCTTGAATCAGAAGTTTTAAGACAATTTGTTTGTGTACATCAACCTGTTTTTCCTGTTGTTCAGCACCAATTTTAACCAGTAACCGATGGATACTATCTAACGCACGAAAAGTGTCATCTGCTGAAAAATAATTATTATGCGCCCATTTATTTCGGACTTCAATCAATTCATTGACTAAACCTCTTTCGGGGGATAAGTATGTTTTGAAAACTTTATCCCATCGTTGATTAATAATACTTAATAATACAGAAACATCTTGAATAATTTCTTCATCGCTGCGATTAGAATTATTTTTATTCGAGATGCAAACTTTCACCTGAGAAAACCAAGCATTGCCATAAATTGATCTCATCTTTTCCTCAACGTAAGGAGACAAAACTTGACTTAATAAACTTAAGCATTGACCAATTCTTTCATTGTTGCTGAGTTTCATATTAACTTCATCCTTTTTCTCTAAACTGGATAACAACAAAAAAGCCACACCTATCTGTGCTGGAAAACAGCTTGATACTATAGGGTGAGTTAGCTTAGACTTTAACTACAACTCGACAATATTGGATTTCTGAAAAACTGATATTTTTTGGCTACCCCCAAATTTGATAATATGAGAAAGTGCGATCGCTATAATTCATGATGGAAAGTCAACCGAGGGAGATTGAACGTTATGTTACGTCAGAGGGTAAGATTCCGTTTACAGAGTGGTTAGAAGCAGTCCGAGATAGAACAGCAAGAGCTAAAATTAAATTCAGATTAGATCGAGTAGAGGAGGGAAATTTAGGAGATTATCGTTCTGTTGGTGACGGTGTATTTGAATTTAAAATTAATTATGGCCCTGGCTATAGGATTTATTTTGGACAAGTTGGGTTCAGCCTAATTTTATTACTCTGTGGTGGAGATAAAAGCACTCAGCAAAAAGATATTAAAAAAGCAAAAGAATATTGGAGAGACTACAATGCAAGACGTTAAAATTCCCATTAGTGATAGTTACCATAATTATTTAATTGAATCTCTTAAAGATCCAGAAGAAGCCGCAGCTTATCTTGAAGTTGCTTTAGAAGAAGGTAGCGATCAACCTCAATTATTAAAAAAAGTCATCAGCAATATTTTAGAGGCTCAGAGTCAATTAAATTATGGTTATGATTCTAATCAAATTAATCGAGAAAAACTTGATAAAGCTGTGGCGTTAATCAATTGTATTGCAATTTATGATTTTGTTGAATTAGTTAATCTTTTAGGTTTTAAAATCTCAATTCAGGTGAAAGAGGCAGAAAGAGAATGAAGGAGAACCAATGATAAAACTCCAGAAACCGGGTTTCTGAAGTTATCTTGATTTGTAATAATTAATATAAAGGAGAAACCCGGTTTCTCAGATTCTAGTCTGGGCGGGTTCTAAAAGATTAGAGGAAAATTAGGAATGGTAATGTTTCTTAAGGCAGAGCTATAGCATCAGATTTTTTATTATAACTTCAGGTTTCAGAATTCATCAATTTAGAAAAATAAAATTTCATCTAACAGACCAATCCTCTAAAGCTATCTGTATTATACTGTCTACCGAAGCAAAATCTGAAGCATCAATAGGTCTTAGCTTTTGACGAGACTTCATATATTTCCGATAATTAATATAATAATCCTGAAAACTTTTATAAACTTTATTGATCCCTGTTGTTATTAAAGGATAATTTAAGTAAGAAGGATTATCTTTATAACAAAAAGTATATAAATCTTCAAATTTATCAACATTAATATAATCCTCAGTATATATTCTAATTGTGGTTACTACTTTAACATTCTTGTATTTTCTAGGAAAGAGAGTGGGTAAATAAACATATAATGATAATTTATCCTGTAATTTTTTAGCTTCAGGATCATACATAAAAGACACGCAAGTTTTATCAGCTAATAGCTCTCCCTTTTTATTAAACTTAGCAAAACTCATTTCTTTAGAAGAATAATTATATTGAGTATGCAAGCTTATATCAGGACTATAGGATAATATTTTTTGTGTAATCGCTAAAACTCTTTCTCTAATTTCAGGTTTATCTAATAAATATCCCTGGATAAAGGAGGGTAAACGCTCGAATAATGAATCTTCTATTATTTCAATTTCAACTTTTGATAAAATTCTGTTATCAATATTTTTCAAAACCAAATAATATTCATTATTATATTGCTTTACTTCATAAGTCAATAACAAGCAATCAGGAATTACCCTTTTAGCATAATCAATTGTTGAACTATTAAACTGTGCAGCAATAGCAATTAGAAGAAATTTTTGACTAAAATCAATCTGTTCAAAATAGCCCCCTTGGGGATATTCTTGCCTTAAGAATTCTGCATATCTTAAAAGTTGGTCTATACTGGCTTTCCCTCCTCCTTTTTTAAGCTCTAAAATTGCTAATCTACCTTCCGAGTTAGCTCCTAATATATCAGAACGGTTTTGTTTATTAATACAATACTGCCTTTTAACCGGATCTAAATTTAGTAAGGGTTTGAGATGTAACCAGACAAATTCTTCGAGTAATGCTTCCGACTTTAGCAAAAATTTTCCCCTGGACTGCCTTAACATAATTTTCCAAACAATCACCTATTCTATATTATAGATTAGCGATCACTTTCCTTTAAAACAATACAAACCTTAACTTCAGACTCTAACCGATCTTCTAACTGCTCTTTTGCTAACTCTAAATCATAAGTAACTTGAACATTTAACCAAAATCGTTCTGATAGTCCAAAATATTTCGATAATCTTAAAGCGATATCTGTGGTAATGGCAGATTTTCCTAGAATAATCTCATCAATTTTGAGCAAAGGAATATGAATATCCTCTGCTAACTGTTTTGGGATAATCTCCATCGGTTTCAAAAATTCTTCTAATAGAATTTCGCCGGGATGAACTGGATCTAACTTAGGTTCTCTCATAATTTTATAATAGGGAATAGGGATATTGATTAAATGTGATGGGCATAGCCCATCCTACTTTGAGGAATGCTGTTTTAACACCTGTTTTAAATAAATTCCAGTGTAAGATTTAGCATTTTTAGCAATATCTTCTGGGTTTCCTTCAGCAATAATTTCACCACCTTTATCTCCTCCTTCTGGCCCTAAATCAATTACCCAATCTGCACACCGAATGACATCTAAATTATGTTCAATCACTAAAATCGAATTACCTTTATCTACTAACCGTTGTAACACATTTAATAATTGATGCACATCATAAAACGATAAACCCGTTGTCGGTTCATCAATTAAATATAACGTTTTCCCCGTTGCGCGTTTAGATAATTCTGACGCTAATTTAACCCGTTGTGCTTCTCCTCCTGATAACGTTGGTGCAGGTTGTCCTAAACGAATATAGCCTAAACCAACATCCACTAACGTTTGTAATCGACTCGCCGCCCTGGGGATATTTTCAAACACTTCTAAAGCGGTTTCTACAGGCATATTTAACACATCTGCAATCGAATATCCTTTATATTTCGCCTGTAACGTTTCCCGATTATATCTCGCGCCTTTACACACTTCACACTGAACATAAACATCAGGTAAAAAGTTCATTTCAATAATATTAACTCCCTGTCCACCACAAGCTTCACAGCGTCCGCCTTTAACATTAAACGAAAATTGTCCCGCTTTATAACCTCTAGCTTTAGCTTCAATGGTTGCTGTAAACACCTCTCGAATAATATCGAAAACTCCGGTATAAGTTGCAGGGTTAGATCTGGGAGTTCGACCAATAGGAGATTGATCAATTACAATCACTTTATCCAATGCGTCTAACCCTTCTACTGTTTTTAAATCTTTAGGAAAGGGAACTTTTCGGGTAAAATGATGTTGTAATGCAGGATAAAGTAATTCATTCATTAAAGTTGATTTTCCTGAACCCGAAACCCCCGTAATACTCACCAATTTTCCTAATGGAATTTCAACAGTAATGTTTCTTAAATTATTGCGACTGGCGTTAACTAATTTAAGGCTTTTTCCATTCCCTATTCGGCGTTCTGTGGGGGTTTCTATTTTCTTCCGTCCTGACAGATAAGCACCTGTTAAAGAAGGTTCTGATTTTAACAAGATCTCTAAATTTCCTTGCGCCACAATTTCACCACCATGCACGCCCGCCCCTGGCCCAATATCAACTAAATGATCCGCCGCCCGAATCGTTTCTTCATCATGTTCAACTACAATTAAGGTATTACCTAAATCGCGTAATTTAATTAACGTATTTAAAAGTTTAGTATTATCCCGTTGATGTAACCCAATACTCGGTTCATCTAAAACATACAAAACCCCCGTTAATCCGGCGCCAATTTGAGTGGCTAATCGAATTCGTTGGGCTTCTCCGCCTGATAACGTTGATGCGGTTCGAGCTAAGGTTAAATAATCTAATCCTACATCGAGTAAAAATTGTAATCGGGCTTTAATTTCTCGCAAGACTAATTCAGCAATTTTCGCCTGTCTTTCTGTTAGGTTTAACTGATTAATTCGGTCTAAACAGTCCCGAATCGAAACTGCTGTTAATTGATGAATGTGATATTGTCCGACACGCACCGCTAAGGCTTCCGGTTTTAATCGTTTTCCTAGACAAACTTCGCAAGGTTGATCAATTAAATATTGTTCTAATTTCTGCTTTTGTAATTCCGAAGCGGTTTCCTGATATTGACGTTGTAATAACGGAATTACCCCGATATAAGGACGATAATATCCTTTGTTTTCAGGGTAGCGAGAATCGGTTTCTATTAAAATCGGTTCCTCTGAACCATAGAGGAGAATCTGTTGCTGTTCTTGGGTTAATTGATGCCAAGGAGTGGTAATCTCAAACCCAAAAGCTTGACCTACACTATGCAGAATTGATAAATAATAGGAATTATCCTTTTCTGACCAAGGAGTAATAGCAGTATAAACGGGTTGAGTTAAATCAGGAACAACTAACTCAGGCGCAAAGGTTCTCAAATGTCCTAAACCATGACAACTCGGACAAGCACCAAAGGGAGAATTAAAAGAAAATAACCGAGGGGAAAGTTCTTCCATCACCGCCCCATGTTCAGGACAAGCGAAATTCTCAGAAAAAACCAATTGTGATGAAATAGATGAAGCTTCCAAATTTTCGGTTTCTACTTCGTAAGAATTATCGCTATTTTCAGCAACTTTTTTATCTCCAGATCTTGCAATTTTTGAGTCAGTTGATATATACTTATTATTAGCTCGCGACGCGGATACCTTGTTGGATGTATCATCTAATACCTCTATCACCGCAATTCCACTGGATTGCTTTAAGCAGGTACTCAAAGAATCCGCTAGACGTTCCTCTAGTCCTGGCTTTTTAATTAAGCGGTCAATGACGATTTCAATGGTATGGGTATAATTTTTATCTAACTCAATGTTTTCGGACAGGTCAAAAATCTCAGAATTGACCCTGACGCGAACAAATCCTTGAGACGCTAAACTGGACAAAAGTTTACGGTGTGTTCCCTTTTTCCCCCGCACCACAGGCGCGAGAATCATGAATTTAGTACGGTCGGGGAGTTCCATAATCCGATCGCACATTTCATCAATCGTTTGAGGCGCAATATTGCGATCGCAAATCGGACAATGGGGTTCACCCGCACGACCAAACAGCAACCGCAAATAATCATAAATCTCCGTAACCGTCCCGACGGTAGACCGAGGGTTATGGGAGGTTGATTTCTGGTCAATGGAAATAGCCGGACTCAACCCTTCAATAGCATCCACATCGGGTTTATCCAGTTGTCCGAGAAATTGGCGCGCATAAGCACTCAGTGATTCCACGTAGCGGCGTTGACCTTCGGCGAAAATGGTATCAAAGGCTAAGGACGATTTACCCGAACCAGAAACCCCTGTAAATACAATTAAGCGATCGCGCGGTAATTCTAAGTCAATATTTTTCAAATTATGTTGTTTCGCACCCCGAATGCGAATTCGGTTGGGGGTGTTGTTGGGATAGGGTAGGGGGTCAGAAAGTGATGTTGAGTTCACTGCATTTCAAGTCGTACAGTCCTTAATTATCTTAGCGTTATCGTAGATTTATTGAGGATGAGAATGTTGGGTTAGGTTTAATTCAGGAGCTAATCAGTTTATCTAGCGTGTGACTAATTTACCTTGACTTTGTGCTGCTTGAATCACAGTACGGTTAGCCGTAAAAACCCGAATAGTAGGTACTGTAACGTAATCACCATCATCAGTAATGACGTTAACTATTCCTTCCTTCTCCATCGTTTCCAAAATAAATAAATCATACCCGTCTAATGATTGAGTTTGAAAACGATTTAAAGCTGCATCTGTTATTGATTCGTCAAGGGTAAGATTGATAGGAACAGCCATCTGTTTGATTGAACTCCAAACTGATTTTACTTCAGCAACCACCCTAGATCGTTCTACTGAATAATTATGCCGATATTCTTTAGGTTTAACAGTTCCAGATGTACCATTAAAAATGTCTAGTTCTGCTTTTTCTATCAGATGAGCTAATTCTGCTAAGGAGAATCCTGAATAGCATAGCAATGATTTTAGAGAAACAGAGTTCATGATATAAGAATAGTAGTCCCTGATTTGGTAAGTACGAGGAGGAGAGTTAGTTAGGGTTGCACGAGAATACAATAGCCAGTACCAAACATTAGTATCAACAAGAAAAGTATCCTCTGGTTTGGGTGAGTCAGACCGGATATTAACGACTTCTGCCTGAATTGTATAGTTAATTGACATTAGAGAGAAACAGATTGTTCGGTTAATACCCGATCTACAGATTGCCGTAAATTCTCATCTGAATAATAACATTTTGCATTCTCCATCACTAGCTGGAGTGTCTGCTGACTGATTGGATTCAGATTTGATATTTTCAAAAGATGATTGAGAGTATCAGGTTGAATATCTTTAAAAAGTTGCCCAAGCGCAAAATTTAGAAACGGTGGAATGCAAATCTTGACTCCTGTAAAATCTAATTCTACAGGACGGTTTGCTATTAATTTAGGATAAATCAGGCGATATACTTTTTGACCCTGATCAGGAGTCATACAAAATTCACCAATAATTTGATGAATTTTATAACTATTTAAAGAAAAAGACGAAACCAAACGGGTTAAACTCCGGTTTTCAGGTTCTTCAATCTTTTCTGTTGATTTAACAACTGTTAATAGATATTGATGATTAGATGATCTTGATGCTAAATAAGACTGTTCGTATAAAGCTGGATATCGTCTATTTAACCTTGAGTTTGATCGATATCCAATATCTCTTACCAAAATACCATAATTGCTTTGAGACTGTTGTTCTTCGGATTCATAATTAACAGCTACTTCACTAATTTTTATCGTGGTAGTTGTAGTTGTATTTTCTTTAGATAAAATAGAGTGTGCAGAGTTAATTACTGTCATTTTATACTCCTCCATACGTTGTCCTGCATATCTTGGCTCGTCAAAGCAACAAAACTTTGAATAATATATTGATGAGCTAAGTCAAACCATTCCTGCATCGATTTTTGTGATTGATCAGAACCAATTCCACGAGCATTGAGTTCAAAAACAAATACATTTTGATTATCTTCTTCTCGGATTCCATTGCGAATGGATAGGTGTAATCGACCTATTTGATCAGGTAATAATAATGAAGTTCGCCAGTTAATCGCTTCAAGTTCAGGAAGTTGATCAAGGTTTATTTTCAAAGAAAAGTTAGGAAAAATTTGATCAATATCTTCAATCCTGTTCCATCTTTCTCCTTGTTCAATATGGTTGACATAAGTAAGTTCATACTGTCGGGGAAGAATTATTCCTAAATTATTTTCTTTAAGAAATTCTTCAAAGGTTGATAAATGGTTTTGAAAGGTTTTGATAACAGTTTTATATCGAGGATAGGTATCCTCAGATTCTATCTTTCTCCAATTATGTAGCAAGCGATCTCGCTGAAGTTGAATAACTTTGTTACCGTTAGTTTCTATAAACCAGATTCTCGGTGTTGGTGGGATTTCAGAAAAAACAACATTGATATCCGGTGATTCGTCAAAAAATTCTATAGCTGGTGCTAAAGGAGGAAGTTCCTCGCATTCGGGGTACTCGTGTTTAAATTTCTGCCACAGCAAGCCAATGTGAGGCGTTAGTAGCAATTGTAGATCCTGAAACAAAATGCCACAAACGACCTCCACCACAGGCGGGTTTTCGTATCCTAGAAAAGATTGGGTATTTACGATTGTCACCTCACTTACTCCCGATATCTAGGGTCTGAATTAGATTTTAGCTTATTGGGGCGAGTTGCCCTTGCTTCTATTATCCTTTGATTGCAATACTTTTACAACTCCCCATAGATTAAGGTTGTTGTGGAAGTATAAGCAACAACCAAGAATTAAAACCTGTTGATGTAGTATATCAGATTTGATATAATTAAAGGATGAATCAGCAGAATAAACCCCTAATATCATTTCTAGGTAGAACCTAGAAACGAGGGGAAGAGGGGAGTTTAATGTTAGTGGAAATTAAGTTAGCCTTAAGTCGGAATTTAAAAGAACGTCGTCAAAAGTTGATGACGCAAGCAGAGTTAGCTGGGAAAATTCATTCTAGCCAACCGCGTATTGTTAAAGCAGAAAATGGGGATGCTTCAGTTTCTATTGAGTTATTAATTAAGGCAATTTTAGCGACAGGTACAATTCCCCAAGACATCGGAGATGTAATTTGTAGCATAGGGTCATTAAGAATATAGAGAGCGATCGCATCATTCAACAACAGGAGGGAAATTAATGACAGAAACCAATTCTAAAGATGTTCTCGCTTTTCTGGATACAATTATTCCTGATACTCCAGAAATGCAACTCATAGAAAGGCAGGAATTATTTAGATTAACGTTAACTCAAGTCATGCGAAATTTACGGAAAAACTTAGGGTTAACTCAAGGGGAATTAGCAGAAAAAATGGGAGTGACTCAAAGTTGGGTTTCTAAGTTAGAAAGTGCCAATAATGATCATGCTTTTGAGTCTGTGTTAGCTTATTTAGATGCGTTGGGTGCAGATTTCGAGGTCACGATTTTACTCAAGGGTAAAAAAGTCGCGGTTATTCCGGCGTTATTGAGAATGACACCAGAAGAATTTGAAGCATCACTATCAACAGTATTAGATGTTTCTGAAGAATTAGAAAATAATTATCAAAATATTAATACGTTAAAAGAGGATAAAATTACCTGTAGGTTGAGTTAAATTCAATCAGCCTAATTATTTAGGTAAAAAAATACTATTATGAATCAAGGGAAAAGAAAGCGTTTAGAAGCTAAAGGTTGGAAGAGGGAAAAATGACAATTATTGTTAATCAGGAGATTTTGGCTATGTTTGTTAAAGGGATTAAAAGAGGAAAAATTATTGAGTTATTGGAGGAAGTCGATTTTCCTGATAATCAAGAAATTTTAGTAGAAATTAGAGAGATTAATGATTTTTGGTCAGCGTTACAAGATTTTAGAAAAAGGGTAAATTTAGAAAGTATTGATGATGATACTTTTGAGGATTTACGGGACAAATCACCGGGGAGAGAGGTTGATTTATGACTCTTAAGTATTTACTAGACACTAATATTTTATCAGAGGCTAAACGTCCTCAACCTAATCATAACGTAATGGAACAGCTAAGGTTATGTAAACGGGAAATAGCAACCGCTACTTTAGTCATTCATGAGTTATTCTTTGGGTGTTTTCGGCTTCCTGAGTCGAAAAAACGTCAAGATTTAGAGGATTATATCAACAATGTGATTTTAGCACAACTCCCTTTATTCAATTATGATTTAAAATCAGCACAATATCATGCACAGGAAAGAGCAAGGTTATCTAAGGTCGGTAAAAGTCCTGCTTTTACTGATGGTCAAATTGCTTCTATTGCGTTTACGAATAATTTAATTTTAGTCACTAATAATGTCTCTGATTTTCAAGACTTTGATGGATTGAAAATAGAAAATTGGTTTGATTCTCTTTAAAGGGATGGTTTGACTATTGGAGTTCAATGGAGCGATCGCCTCTAGCGTTGCGTTGCCCATCACATGATTCAATAACAGGAGAGAAATTAATAAGAGATTAGACAATTCATAAAGTGTCATGTTATACTAGAACCAGCTTTAGCAGTATGGTAAGTTAACAACAGTTAATTAAATGCAGAACAATCAAAAATAGGAGATCATTGTGATGTTGCGGAAAGTGGCAATGCTATTATTAGCAGGTTTAATTGCGTTTTTAGGTATCGTGGTGAATATCAAGCCTGTCTATGCCTCTCCATTAGGTGATTTGGCTAATGCAGGCTCATCAGTGAGCAATAGAGTTAGTGAAATAACTCAACAAGCTATGAACTCAGCAACAAGATGCTACTACAATACTCCAGATAATGCCATCGAAGAAATTAGTTGTAATGCGACTAAAGATTGGGCAACAGATTTTATAAAAGTAGGTATGCTTGTCGGGACTTGCTATCTCGTTGATGGAGCAGCCTCTTTTGCTTTCCCCCCTGCTATCGCATTAGAAACCGTGTGTGCCTCCTTTGGTGCTCTGGGTCAAGGTATAAAAGGAGCCTTGAATGAAGGTTTACGAGTCATTCACCCTTAAGTTTTATATCAACACTCATTAATCATTAAATTGATCGGCGATTTTGCCTAGTTCCCAGGTTCTACCTGGGAATATTTGATCAGAGGCTCCGCCTCTTGTTAAAGGTGGCAGAGCCACACAAATATCATTTCTAGGTTTTACCTAGAAACGAGGGTAGTTTTAGGAGGCGATCGCTATTATCTTAGCGTTACCATTGGGATTTGGGAGTTGTGGATTTAAAAAGGGACTGTTACTATAGTATGAAATAGTGAAAATTAAAATAATAAAATACAGGTTCAAAACATGGAAATCAATATTGATAATACAATCTTATCTGTAAAGTCTGAAAAGCCTTTTCTAACAAGTCATGAACTTCAGCAGTTTATGGAATGGTTAAAATCAAATGAAACTGTCTTGGAAGCAGCTAAGTATTTAGGGGAGTATGAAAAACTCATTATTGAAAATACAATTCGATCTTTAAACAAGAGCCATCCCGATTTATTTTTAACTTCCAAGAGGGAGGAAAAAATAACTTGTGATATCAGTTCTTATCTACATTTAATTGCATATTCTGTAGTAGTCAGTGATAAAACAGCATTAGGTGAAGCTTTAAAACCCAATATCCTTGATACGTTATCTTTATCTCCTAGCTGCTTAATTGAAGCTCTCAATTTAATTAAAAATAATATTTTTCTTAAAGAAGATGCAAAACAAGAGATTTTAGAATCTATCGACTATGCTATACAAACGATTATTGAAAAAGACAAAAGCAAGAATTTAGAAAATGAGAATGATCAGGTTCCTTTTTGGCAAAAAATCATAGAAATTGGTACAACTGTTTCTCAAGCAGAATGGGAAAAATTACCGAAAGATTATTCTAAAAACTTTGAACATTATCTGTATGGGGCTGCTAAAGATTCATGACGTTTATTTTCTTGGATACTTCATATTTACAAGCTTTAGCTAACCCCAGTGATGATCTGCATCAACGTGCTATAGAAGTAACAGAAAGGCTGGGTGCGTTTGTTCCTGTTACCAGTGAAATGGTACTGACGGAACTTTTGAATGCTCTATCAAGCAAAGGTCAGTATTTGCGACAAATCGCATTTGAGATTACAACTGAATTACAAGATGATTCACAGGTTGAAATCGTTCTTCAAACCAGCGAATTGTTTAAAAGTGCTGTTAAATTTTATAGTCAAAGATTGGATAAAGGTTACAGCTTAACAGACTGTGCTTCAATGTTGATTATGCGTCAAAAAGGAATTCAAGATATTTTGACTTATGATAAACATTTTCTGCAAGAAGGGTTTAAGGCTTTGCTTAGATAATAAGATAACCTTTAGAGGGTATTATAGCAAGAAATAAGAGCGATCGCTATTTTAAACTGTTCTGGCTTTCTTTTATTCCGGTAAAAATTCAGAGGATAAAATCTCGATTAAGGTATAGGGACAAGTTTCGGGAAATAAAGATAACCCCGTTTCTCTTTCCGCGCTCAGAGTAGCTAAAGGATAAACATCTTCTATCGCTTCAGTCAAATTAGGTTGAAGACTAGGGTTTTTTTGTAGAAGTTTTTCTAGCCGGAGGCGTTGCTCTTTAATTGTTAATTGCCAACTTCGAGAGCGTAAGTTAGGCTGGAATTGCCATTTTAATAAGTGCATAATTAACAGTTCTAATCGACTTTCTAATTGTCGTTTTTCAGAGCGTCCCATGTCTTCTATTTCTTCAGCAATATTTTGCCAATCGATTTGATGAAGTTGTCCGGTTTTTAATAGCTGTACTTGTTCCTGTGTCCAAGCATAAAAGTCTGTTTCATGGGTCGTTGAGTTCATAGTTTTCCTATAATTAAAGGTAATAGGGGGACTGTGAATATTGCAGAATTAAGTTCATTTATGATTCTAACAGAGTTGATTCAGAGGGTAAAAAATGCTCATCTAAAACCTGTTCAATGCTAAAAGGAGGAAGTTCGGGAAACATTTCTAAGGGTAATCCTGTTTCATCAGCCGCATTCGCTCTGGCTAAAGTGTAACATTCTAAAAAAATATCTTGCGGATAGGATTTTAAGCTTGGACTTTCTTGAATGCGTTTGTGAATTCCCCACCGACTATTGCGAATTGAACCTCTCCAACTCCCACTTCGATGTCCGGGTTGATATTTCCATTTTAATAGATGCAATAATAGTACATTGAGATAAGATTCTATGGCTCGTTTTTGGCTTTTCCCCATTGATTCGATTTCTTCGACTAAGTTCGGAATATCCAGGTCAGAAAAACGACCTTCTGCTAGGAGGTAAGCCGTTTCGTTTAACCATTGGTAATAGTCTTTTTCGTACAAATTTGTATTCATTGTTTAACTCACGAGTTTTTCAACAGATATCTCAATCTCAGGAAAAGCTAAGGGGGTAATATTTCCTTGATTAATAATTTTTTGACTCAAATAAATATTATTTTCAGGTTCTCGAAATATGATTAATTGTTTTTGGGATAAATCTAAAACCCAATATTCAGGGATGAGAGCTTGAGCATAAATTGATAATTTTAATTCTAAATCTTTTTTTAAACTACTTTTAGCCACTTCAATTATCCAATAGATATCCTCAGCATAAGGATGATGATCTTTATAGGTTGACTTCGGCAGTCGAACAATGGCAATATCCGGTTCAGGTTCAGAATTTGACAGGGTAATGGGGCCATTAAAACGAACATGAGCTTTACTCGCTAACAATGTTTGTAAGTATTGTGTACCTTCCTCTGCCGTATAATAATGAATGGGAGTTTCTGGACTCATTTCAACGATTTCACCTGCTAATAGTTCGACATTGCGATCGCACAAAATCCCCGCATCAATCATCTGATGATAATCCTCTATAGACCATTTTGCTAACATCTTCATAACAGAATTACTTATTTTTGTTATAGAGTTGAGTTGTTTCTATAGTAACATTTTTTTAGGGAGTTGCCACAAATTGAATAATTGTATACAATTAAAAGAAAAATATTGCTTTATTTTACTTTATCTATCCAGTCTTTAATTCGCTGTTCTAAATTCGCCAAATCTTCTGGGCAAAGTTGGCGTAACCGTTGATAATTTCTTGCCGCTTCTTCCCCCATAATTCTTCGACCCTCTCCTGGGGTTTCTAACAAATTTTTTTGTTGAGCTAAAGGGAAAAAATACATTTCTTTTGGATGTTCTTCTTGACGGACTTCCTGCCATTTCCATTCCGAAGGTAAATCATATCCAGCTAATACCCATACCTCTATTTCTTGCCAAGCATTTTCCGCTAAAAGTAAACTCTGACGAGATGTTAAAATTTTTGCTGCTTCTTGTTCTAGTTTGTTTAACGCTTGTTTTCGTCCCCCTTTCCCATCACGGTCAACACATAATATAAATAAATCAGCTTTTCCGCGATACTGTTCAATAATAGCTAATATATTTTCAAGTTTTAAAGCTTCATTAACTCCACCTAATAGGGGATCTTGGCAAACTTGAACCTGAGCTTTTATTTTCCCTAAGTTTGACATCATTGCTTTGATAATGGGTTTGAGCATATATTGATCTTTACGGAAATCTTCAGGAATAACTAAAACTTTCATAAACTATTCCTCCTCCTGAGAAAATTCCATAATATTTTCTAACCATCCTGACTCATGGAGACGAGCTAAACTTTGTTCTTTAATTAAAGTTTCTGTTTCTGGGGAGATATCAAAAATTCTTTTAATTTTGGCATCGGGTTGATTTTCTAAGCGATAAGTTAAAGAGGTATTTTGTAAAGTCTCATAACTTAATAATCTTAGCAGTTGCGAGGAATGGGTTGTGGCAATAATTTGCAAGTTAGTTTGTTTAACACGAGTTTCAATTAATTCTATGAGAAGATGTAAACGGGTGGGATGAAGACCGTTATCTAATTCTTCCAAGAAATAACAACTAAAATTAGGTAAATCATCAGATTCATTAAATAAGGCTGCAATGATAGCTAAAAATCTTAAAGTTCCATCGGATGCACTAATAATTGGGATTTTTTGACCATTCGCTTCTATTAATACCAGTAAGATTTTACCCGTTATATCTGTAACAAATTCTAAATCCGTCGCATCCATTGGGGTTAATGCTTTTAACCATTCTAATACAGCGATTTTACGGGTTGGATTTTCACAAATTGCTTGTAATACTGAAGATAAGTTTTCTCCACGATCTCCTAAAATATTTTGACCTGGGTTAGAGGGTCTTCGCATCGCATCAGGAAATAAATCTAAGAATTGTAAATTAATGAATTCGCCTGAAACTTCATTAATGTAAAAATCTATATCGTGAGAAATACTTTCATTTATTTTATTTTCAGTAAAGATGTTCTTTATTAAATCGCTATCCATCAGTAGGGGTTTATCGGCTTTTGTTGGAAATTCTATGATTTTCTTAGTTTCTGAATTCTCATATATCTGAAGTAACATTTTTCCAGAATTATTAGGTAAATTCTCAATTTTAAGTTTAAGAGATTTTTCATAATATAAACTTTCCTCTATAACTTTAGGCTGTTTACCATTAATTCCTGGATTAACTTCTAGGCGATAGATTAATTCATATTCATCTTGAGTTGTAAAAATAAAACTTCCTTCTTCATCACATTCAAATTCTTCAGGAAAATATAAAGTGACTTCTATAGCAAAAGTTGGAGAATTTTGAAAAGTAATGTTTTGTTTTCCTCCTCTAATACCTTCCCATTCTAAAAAACCTCCTTGTCCCCACTTTTCTCCTAATATTTCAGCTAAATTATAACCTCGACTAATTCCATGTAAAAAACGTAAAGCGTCACCGATATTACTTTTTCCTGTGGCATTAGTCCCCACTAAAATTGTAAAATTACCCAAAGTTAATTCGGCTTCTTTGAAATTTTTAAATCGTTCTAAACGTATTTTTTTTAGCATATAGCGAATCAAGTTTGTATTTAGTTAATTATTGATAATATTTTCTAATGTAAAATTAGTTCCATACAGTACATTATAACCTTTAATAACATCTTCTAACGTCACTAATTCTTGACCATTTTGCTCAATCACAACTTTCTCGCCCTCGTGTTCAACACGACTCAAAAGTTCTGAAAAATTCCCTTGAATTTCGGTAACATCAACGTTAGTCATTTTTAACTCCCCTTGAACTTGATCAAAACTTTAGCGTAAGATGATATTAATTTTAACCGCTAAAATCAAGAAATAAGTCTATAAAACCTTAACCTAACCTATGACGTTAACATCCTCAGTAGAATTTTTAGATGAATTTGACATTGTTGTGGTCGGTGCTGGACATTCAGGCTGTGAGGCGGCGCTGGCTTCCGCGCGGTTGGGATGCCGTACCCTGCTGTTAACCTTAAATTTGGATAAAATTGCTTGGCAACCCTGCAACCCGGCTGTTGGAGGCCCTGCTAAGTCTCAACTCGTCCATGAAGTTGATGCTTTGGGTGGGGAAATTGGCAAAATGGCCGACCGTACCTATTTGCAAAAACGGGTGCTGAATATTTCTCGTGGCCCTGCGGTGTGGGCGTTACGCGCTCAAACCGATAAACGAGAATACGCCGCCGTGATGAAAAATATTATTGAAAATCAGGATAATTTAACTGTCCGAGAAGGGATGGTAACGGATTTAATTTTAGGTAAAAATCAAGAAATTATTGGGGTTGAAACTTATTTTGGAGTTGCTTTTAAATGTCAAGCTGTTATTTTAACAACGGGTACATTTTTAGGGGGAATAATTTGGGTTGGAAATAAATCAATGGCGGCTGGACGGGCGGGAGAATTTGCAGCTATTGGGTTAACAGAAACTCTCAACCGTTTAGGCTTTGAAACGGGACGATTAAAAACCGGAACTCCGGCGCGAGTTGATAAACGGTCTGTAGATTATTCTAAGTTAGAACCGCAACCGGGAGATACAGAAGTGCGGTGGTTTAGTTTCGACCCAGACGTTCAAATTGAACGGGAACAAATGTGTTGTCATTTGACTCGAACGACTGCCGAAACCCATCGAATTATTCGAGAAAACTTGCATTTATCTCCGGTTTATGGCGGTTGGGTAGATTCAAAAGGCCCCCGTTATTGTCCGAGTATTGAAGATAAAATTGTTCGGTTTGCGGATAAAGAAAGTCATCAAATTTTTATTGAACCGGAAGGTCGAGATATTCCTGAGTTGTATATTCAAGGATTTTCGACGGGTTTACCAGAAACATTGCAATTGCAAATGTTAAGAAGTCTTCCAGGGTTAGAAAATTGTGCAATGTTACGTCCAGCCTATGCGGTGGAATACGATTATTTACCTGCAACTCAATGTTATCCTACGTTGATGACGAAGAAAATTGAGGGGCTATTTTGTGCGGGACAAATTAATGGCACAACGGGCTATGAAGAAGCAGCAGCGCAAGGTTTTGTCGCCGGAATTAATGCGGTAAGATTTGTTAAACATCAACAGATGGTTGTATTTTCCCGTGAACAAAGTTATATCGGCACGTTAATTGATGATTTGTGTACCAAAGATTTGCGAGAACCCTATCGAATGTTAACAAGTCGGTCTGAATATCGGTTATTATTACGGTCTGATAATGCCGATGAACGGTTAACGCCCTTGGGTCGAGAAATTGGGTTAATTGATGACCGTCGTTGGGAGTTATTTCAACGGAAGCAAGAGAATATTATTGCTGAAAAAGAGCGGTTATACTCGACTCGAATTAAGGAAAATGATTCGGTGGGAATTGCAATTTTTAATGATACCCAACAAAAAATTAAAGGGTCAATTACCTTAGCGGATTTATTGCGTCGTCCAGGGTTCCATTACGTTGATTTAGAAAAGTATAATTTAGGCAATATTAATCTTAATCAACTGGAGAAAGAAGGAACAGAAATCGAGATTAAATATTCAGGGTATCTGCAACGCCAACAAAACCAAATTGACCAAGTGAGTCGCCAGTCAAATCGTTCATTACCTGAAGATTTGGACTACATGAAAATTGAAACTTTATCTATGGAGGCACGAGAAAAGTTAATGAAAGTTAAACCGTTAACGGTGGGTCAAGCGTCGAGAATTGGGGGGGTTAATCCTGCTGATATTAATGCGTTATTGATTTATTTAGAAGTGCGAAATCGTCAACATCAGGTGAGTCTTAATTCTTAAAGTTCACTGATTTTTGATAGTAAGTTTAAATCAGTTGTACATCAGTCTGAAAATCCAATTCAGTGTAGGGGCGAGGCGCGCCTCACCCCTAGCCAAAACTTGGGTATTGTTTAGAATTAATAATTGGGTTCATTATGATTGTACAATTCATTTAGACTGGCTATACTCTAAGAAACTTCGAGAATAAAGACATTGATTTTTTTGACATCTTCTTTAGAAATGTTTTGACTATTTAATAATTTGGGCAATAACTCCAGTCGTTCTTCAAACGTTGCTTGAATTTGCGGATAACCCTGAAGTTGTTGGTCAACTGGTAAACTACGACTGGGTAACTGTTCTACTTGTTGATAAATCTCATCACTTAAGGCTTTTCCTTTGATTTTCCATAGGGTACAGAGATATAAACATCCGAGTAAATTTGTAGCAACTTGAGGTTTATTTTCAGATTTAACAAGTTGATTTAAAGCGAATTGAGCAGCTTTTTCAACGTCTTCAAATTGAGGTTTCCATTCTTCAGTTTGACCCGGACTCATTAATCGTCCTAACGCCCAAGCTGCTTTTTCACGCTGTCCAATATGGGGACTGGTTTTGATAACATGATGCAAAATATCCAGACTATTTTCTGTGGGTTTACCACATTTAGCTAAGGAATTGAGAAAGGATAAAGCTTGGGGTTGTTGTTGATAGCGTCGAAAAGCTATAATTAGATGTTGGTCAAATCCTCTCCACAGTAATTTTCCTGGGGTTTCTGCAATATCAGTAAATAAAGTATTAGAAAGTTGATGTAACCCGGTTTCAAATTTTTGTTTAATCCATCGTTGATATCGCGTTTCTAAACCCGATGCTAGACTGTCATCGGTGCTGATGGTTTCAAAAATTTCAGTTAATCCGCGAACCGCCATTAAGGTTTTAATCCCAGATGTGGATGTTTCTAAGATTTGACCCGATTCTAACCATCCTAATAAATGATGAATAATTTCTTGGCGATTTTCGCAGGTTTTTGTTCTGATTCTTAACTCCCTAAATCGGTCTTGAAAGTGACCATTATTCCAGTTATTATTCAGGCTTTTTGCTAACGCCTCCCACTCAGGAAATTTAACTCGAATCCCTGGAATAATAGCTTGTCCGGCTCGTTTTCGGTCAATGGTGGGGATTGTAATTTCTGCTTCAGAAAAACTAGAGGTCGAAGGACAAGTCTCCTTAGTTTTTTCTTTGTTAGGGATTGAAACAATTTCCGAATCAACAGCTAATTTAAAACGCCCCCCTGATTCTGAAATTAAAGTTAATAATAATCGTTCATCAAAGGTATACTCAATTTCCATATCCAGTAAACAGCCCGGAGATAGATTAGCTTGTTTAATCTCTTCAAAATTAACTTGACGTTGGCGTTGTAATTTCGTATTAACATTGGGTTTATTTCCCATTCCAACCCAAATATTAAACCCTAGATAACCGCTTTCTTGATTGGGAAGTTTAAACCCTTTAAATATTGTTTTATAGGGATATTTTTGCCCTTGCTTAATTAATAAACGTAAGTTATGTTCGCCTTTATCAGAGACTTCTAAATGAATATTGGTGGGATTAATGCGATCAACGGATTTTAAAGCTCCTGCTGCATAAAGGGCGGCTCCCCGTGCGACGGCTACATCCGGTTGATTTTCTTCTAAAAGGGGAACTTTACCAAAGAGTTTCCCTAAGCGTTCTCGAATGGGTGGAAAATAAGTCATCCCTCCATTTAATAAAATAAAATCAATGGGGGGAATCTCACCTAAATTTTGTTTTGCTTTGAGCAAAACTTCTAATATAGGAACGACAAATGTATTGAATCGATCCGTAAATGGAGATTCATTAAACGCTGTTTCAGGATTGAGGGTTTCCAGAAGATCTAAACTCAGATCTTCACAGAGTAAAGGAGATAAAATCTCCTGCATTTTCTTACTACTAATATAGTAAAGAATGGGACAGTCCCCATTTAAAAATCCTCCTTGGAAAGAATACTGAAAATTTTGCTTTTGACTGGAATAAGTGTACTCACTTCCCCAGGTTTTCTTAAATTTTTCTGCATAAACTTCCAGTTCATATCGGAGTTTTTTTCGTTCGCCTTCGGGCAAGTTTTTAACATTAGGAGCATTTTGCAGAATATAATCTGCAATTAATTGATCAACAATATCACCTCCGACACGGGTACGGGAACCAATAGCAAGATCCTGAATAATAAATTCAGCCTTGCTTTGATTCCATTGAATATTATGTAAGGTAATATCGAGGGTGCCTCCTCCCAAATCATAAACCAAGATATTGCAAGGTTGATTCAAATCAAAAACTTGATGAATTTCTCCTTTTTGAATGCGATAAAGAAAGTCATATAATGCCGCTTGAGGTTCGGCTAAAAGTACAATTTCTCCTTCTTCCCATCCCGCTAAGATAGCAGCTTTTCGAGTAGCTTCAATCGCATCAGATTCATAGGAAGCCGGATGAGTAATGACAACTCCCTGCATTTCGTTATATCGCTTGGTTAATTCATTTCGACAGTGTAATAGGATTTTAGAAGCCGCTTCTTCTGGTAAAATATTTCCTGAACTGAGTTGATAAGTAAAGGATTTATTATCGATAGAAACACCCATATTATGTTTCCAAGACAGAATAGTTTTATCTGAAAAGGCATAATATTGTGTTTTAATATGTTGCCCTACTTCAGCTTCTGTTTTAGAATTAAATCGGATATGGGAAGGAATCATGGATTGATTGAATAGTGATCCTTGTTCATTTTTAATCGGGATTGAAAGTTCTGTAGCTGTCCATTGTTGAGTCACTAAATTCAAATTTGCTCTGGCAATGACGGTATTAGTTGTTCCTAGATCAATTCCCATATAAATAGGTTGTATAATTCCCTGTAACAATCTGACATGATCGGCAGTTTCTCGCAATTGATTCCCGATTTGATTACCAATAACAAGGGTTTTTATGCCTTTTAATTTTAAGTCTCTAAATAATCGTGCATAACCATTATCATTACTGACAATTGCAATCAGTTTAATATCAAATTTAGGGTTTTCAATCAGTTCACGGGTGGTTTGAATAATTAAATGATCCACTTCTTGGGGAACGGTTGCCAGTCCAGGGGTTAATTCAAATCGATACTTAAATTCACGAAAAGCATTGCCATAGGCGGTTAAAACCGCAGGAGTATTACAAAAGGCACGGCGTTCAATTAAGGTTCCATACTCAGCACATAACGTTTCAATTTCCGATAATTGAGGTTTGATATTATCTAAATCTAATAAAACAGCAATATTGTTCATAATTCACCTTAATAATGGGGTAAAACAGTGGATAATTTCAGTTAATTGTTCTCAAGTCTAATGCCTTGAAAACTACAGGAATTATTCATTTATTCCTGGGGTTGAGAACTTTCTTTCACTTGTGCTGGGGTAATAATTTCTGAACCGACTTGCCAACCATAACGAACACAGGAAACGGTTTTTTCATCTTCTGGAGTGGCAAAGGTGGAACCTTCAATATAAGAATATTGGTTCAAATCTTCTCCTCGTAACCGAAAGATTTGATGGAGATCTTCAGGAAAAGAGGTAATATTTAGAGATCGCAAGGCTTCTAAGATAGACCCTAAGATGATTAAAATTCTCAAATCATCATTGCTTAAAGTTTCTCCTTGTTCAGCGCGTTTATTCAAGCGTTGATACAGGTCAACAATTTGGTCTAAAATAGGCTGAGGTCGATGTTGTAAGGTTCGAGTCAGTTGACAGACGGCATCTTGAAAAGCTTGCGCTTCAATGGCTTGAATTTCTGCTTTTAAGTCTGCATTTTCTTGTTTTAAATAGTCAATTTCACGACAAAGATTAACTTTTGTTTCTTCCAGTTCCCGAACTAAGTCTTGAGCCGCTTGGTCTTTAATAGCGGTGTAAGTAATTTTGAATTTTTTTTGCAGTTGGAAACAAAAATCCTTTAAAAACTCTGAAGCTCCCAACTCTAAGAGGGTTTGATATCCTTCTGAATAATTCAGTAATAAAGATTGGAACAAAGGGTTTAATTGCTGTGGCAGTTGGTTCAGGAAATAAAAGGTTTTTTCGGGAGAATTATTCAGATCTTTGAGGTTATCAGAAAATTCACTAATTTTCAATAAATCTCGATTATCTGATTTTAGTAAAGCATATTCAGCTAACTCAATAAATGTCTGAATGTTCTGTTTTAATTTTTGTTGGCATTCCAGGGGAGAATCACTATATCGTTTAGATAATCTAAAAAAGAAGCGATCTGCTATTTTCTTTTGTTGGTGTTCAAAAGAACGAAAATTTCGTTTAATGAGTTCATCCCAATGATTAAATGTGGTGCTACTGAGAATTTCTACACATTTTTTCTGAGTGGGTGCAAGATTTTTTTGTTCTTGTTGATACTCTTCGTTGCGAGGAATAAAATTTTTGTAAGATTCATTGCAAAATTCAGCCAGTTGATACCAAGGAGAGGCGGTTAACACCGGGTCAGATAAATCTAACTGAACGAGGGAGGGAGAAGGACGTTGAGCACGGGCTAAAGCGGGTTTAATGGGTTTACTGGGTTCAAAGTCGCGGGTCATGGGTTGAAACTGTTAAGAACTATAGAGTTATAGGCAGTTCCCCCAAGGGTTACGCAAACTTTACATTTCTTTACAATAGTCAACCTGTTGATTAACTCTTTTCCATTGTTAATTGTTTCTGACAATATTTATAAGTAGAATAAGCTAATGTCACCACTCCCGTAATAATCGCAGATTCATCGATTTCAAATTTCGGATGATGTAAGGGATAATTTTGTTTCTTTTTGTGTCCGACACCCAACCGAAACATCATACCTGGTGCATAATCTAAATAAACGGAAAAATCTTCTGCACCTAAAGAGGGTTCGGGTAAATTAATAATAGCTTGAGTGCCAAAGGCTTCTCGTACCGTTTCTTCTACAATTTGAGTTAATATTGGGTCATTTTGCACCGAAGGAACGCCCCGACGATAATTTAACTCATAATTTGCCCCATACATTTGACAGACATTGGCAACAATTTGTTCAATCCAATTAGGTAAAGCTTCGTAGGTTTCAGGATGAAGCGATCGCACCGTTCCTAATAGTTTAACTTGATCGGCAATAATATTAGGAGCCCGTCCCCCCATAATTTGACCAATGGATAAAACCACAGGTCTTAACGGATTTTGGGTACGACTAATGGCTTGTTGTAACATTGTAATTACCTGGGCGGCTATCCAGATGGCATCCTTTGCTTCATGAGGTCGTGCACCATGACCCGACTCTCCGATAATGGTTAATTCTAAATCATCCGCCGCCGCCGTTAACGCACCTTGGCGCAGTCCCACACACCCGGCGGGAATACTAGGGAAGACATGAACCCCCAAAATCGCCGCCACATCCTCCATGACGTTATCCTGTACCATCCAGGTCGCCCCTTTGGCAATTTCCTCCGCCGGTTGAAACAGAAACCGCACCTTTCCGGGGAACTCCTGACCTAACTGAGATAACACCATCGCTGTTCCTAACCCCAAGGTAGTGTGCAAGTCGTGTCCGCAGGCGTGCATGACTCCCATCTGTCGGGAAGCATACTCTAACCCCGTTAATTCCGTCATCGGTAAAGCATCCATATCGGTGCGAATGGCAAACCAACGGGAAGCGGTGGTGTTTCCCTTGAGTTCTCCGATAACTCCCGTTTTTCCCACCCCTTCTTGAACTTTAATTCCACAGGAGGACAAAACCCCAGCCACATAAGCAGAGGTTTGATATTCTTGACCACTGAGTTCTGGATGTGCATGAATGTGGCGACGAATTTCAATTAACCGAGGTGCTAAAGTAGTCGCAATGTCCTTAATTTTGTCAAGCATAGATGGGGGAGTCTGGGTCATGGGTTAGAATGAAATTACCAAGTATTCAATTAAAGTTGATTCTTTATTATAGGGTAATTTTCTAACCCTAGGGCATGGCATTGCCATACCCTGATCTGGAATTTCTCTCCTCGAAGATCCTAAAAATTCGCTACAATTATCCCTTGACGCGGGGGAAGGTATACCTCTAATTCTGTGTGTTCATCTTCGGGTTTCCAACTAATTTTTCCTTCTCCATAAATTAACCGATTCGGACAGGTTTTTAAATCGGTAACTGTACAATTAATATGGGCTGGTTCAGTTCCTGAATTCACCCAAACCATCACTTCTTCGTTTTCTAAGCATCGGGCAAACCCATAAACAATTCCTTCAGCATATAATATTTTGTAGGAACCGATTCGTAATGCCTGATACTGATGACGAATAGCAATCAGTTTTTTATGATAGTCTAAAACATCCTGATGCCAAGATTCTTTCATCGGGAAAGTTCGGCGAGAGTCAGGGTCGAGTTGTCCTTCTAATCCCACTTCATCTCCATAATAAATACTGGGTGCACCGGGAAAAGTAAATAACAATAAAGTTGCTAATTGAACCGTGACTTTATCTCCTCCTGCGATACTAATTAATCGGGCGGTATCATGGCTATCGAGTAAATTCAATTGGGTGAGTTGAATTTCCCAAGGATATAACTCTAATAACCCTTGAATTTTTTCTCCATATTCTTTTGCAAATAAGCGAGGATAGGGAGAATAAGAAGGGCTTTCGACTAATTCCATTTTAACGCGATCGCCTGCGGTAAACGCAATGGTTGGGCCAGCAAATAAATAATTCATCACCCCGTCAAATTGGGTTCCATCTAACCATTCTCTGGAATCTCCCCACACTTCTCCCACAATATAAGCTTCTGGATTAACCGCTTTCACTCGCTCTCGAAATTCCTTCCAAAACCCCGGAGTTTTGACTTCAAAAGGCACATCTAAACGCCAACCATCTATACCAAAATCCACCCAATATTCGGCAACTTCCATGATATATTCCCTAACTTCAGGATTATCATGATTAAATTGAGGTAAAGCTCGATTTCCCACCCAACCCACATAATTTGCAGGTTTACTGCCATCATAAGCAGATAACGGCCAGTCTTCAATTTTAAACCAATCTAACCAAGGAGAATGGGGGCCATTTTCTAAAATATCATGAAACTGAAAAAAGCCCCGACTGGCATGATTAAATACCCCATCTAAAACTACTTTAATATTGCGTTGATGAGCCGCTTTTAGCATTTCCTCAAACGCTGGATTTCCGCCTAAGATGGGGTCAATTTGATAATAATCATGGGTATGGTAACGATGATTAGAAGCCGATTGAAAAATCGGGGTAAAATAAATGGCATTAATCCCTAAATCTTGTAAATAATCTAATTGTTCTATCACTCCCCATAAATTTCCTCCTTTATATCCTTGTAAACTCGGTGGTAAATCCCATTGTTCCCAGCGATTAGAACTTAACAATTTTTTGCGGGGAATAGCAGCTTGAGCAAAGCGATCGGGAAAAATTTGATAAAATACCGCGTGTTTGACCCAATCAGGCGTTTGTACAATCATAGAATCCTTATAACTCATCCAAAATACAGTAAAAGCCTCTATCCTATTTAACCTCTGACTTTAGGTGTAAATTTTGGCAGAAATTCTAAAGTTAAGCAAAATTTCACAAAATTACTTCATTTAACTTAACTAAACTGAGCCGGGACATTAGTGATTATAGCCCTAGTTATTGTTATTTAAAAAGATCAAGCCTTCTAATCAAATAATAAATTACCTGTTCCCCCTGGAAGAAAGAATTATCAACAACGATGTAGGTAGAAACGATTCAACCCTGAAAATTCAATCCTTCTTGAACAATTCCTTGGCCCTTGTTATTCCTTCCTGTTAACTTAACCCTAACCCAAACTTAAGACAGGTTTTGCTTCTCCCCCCTTGTCAAGAGTACCGTACAGTCGGACACTGGACTTGGGAAGACTATTGGCAGTTGAGAGGTAATTTTTTGTGAAACGAGTTTTAGCAATCATTCTCGGTGGCGGTGCGGGTAGCCGCCTATATCCTTTAACCAAAGTGCGGGCCAAACCTGCGGTGCCCATCGCGGGGAAATATCGGTTAATCGATATCCCCATTAGTAACTGTATTAACTCCGAAATCCTCAAAATCTACGTTTTAACCCAGTTTAACTCAGCATCCTTAAACCGTCATATTGCTCGTGCCTATAACTTCTCTGGCTTTGATGATAGCTTTACAGAAGTGTTAGCCGCCCAACAAACCGCCCAAAACCCGAATTGGTTTCAGGGTACAGCAGATGCGGTGCGTCAGTATTTGTGGCTGTTTCAAGAATGGGACGTTGACCAATATCTGATTTTATCCGGTGATCATCTTTACCGCATGGACTATCGAGAATTTGTCCAACGTCATTTAGATACAAATGCGGATATTACCCTTTCCGTATTACCCATTGATGAAAAACGAGCTTCTGATTTTGGGTTAATGAAACTGGATGACTCAGGGCGAGTGGTCAGTTTCAGCGAAAAACCAAAAGGGGACGCCCTCAAACAAATGCAGGTCGATACCTCCATGTTGGGTTTATCTCCTGAACAAGCCAAAGAAAATCCTTATATTGCTTCGATGGGGATTTATGTCTTTAACAAAGATGTCTTGATTAAGCTGTTAACAGACAATCCTGAACAGACAGATTTTGGTAAAGAAATTATTCCCGACGCCTCCGATGATCATAATGTTCAAGCGTTTTTATTTAAAGACTATTGGGAAGATATTGGAACCATTGAAGCATTTTATAATGCCAATATTGGTTTAACCCAACAACCTGAACCTTCCTTTAGTTTTTACGACGAAAAATCCCCGATTTATACCCGTTCTCGTTATTTACCCCCCACGAAAATCTTAGATTGTCACATTACTGAATCCATTGTTGCTGAGGGTTGTATTCTCAAAGAATGTCGGATTGATCATTCTGTTTTGGGCTTACGTTCCCGTGTGGAAGCTGGATGTGCCATTGAAGATACCCTGCTGATGGGTTCAGACTTTTATCAACCGTTTTCAGAACGTCAATCGGGTTTACAAGAAGGTGAAGTGCCATTAGGGATTGGTTCTAATACCTTAATTCGTAAGGCAATTGTTGATAAAAATGCCCGCATTGGTCGCAATGTTAAAATTATCAACAAAGATAATATCCAAGAAGCAGAACGGGAAGATTTAGGATTTTATATCCGCAGTGGGATTGTTGTTGTTCTTAAAAATGCGGTGATTCCTGATGATACCGTGATTTAAGGCGACTTCAAAAATAAAACTTAACCCATTGTATTCAGAGGACTTCCTGAAAATCAGGAGTCCTTTCTTGCATAGATTCCTGTTCAAAATTGGCTGATTGCAATGACAATGCTCTACAATCAAAACAGTTTTTTTAGATAACTTTATCCTGTTGTGTTTACAACTTTTCCGTCTGAATTCTTGTTTGCCCTTGCGGAAGCGATGCCTTTACTGGGAAATGTTGGGCTAGATGTTCTGGTTCTGACCTTCATGCTGGTTCTCTCTGCCTTTTTCTCCGGTTCCGAAACGGCTATCACCGCCCTCGATAATTTAAAACTGCGAGCTTTAATTAAAGAACAAGGGGACCCCAATGGAATGTATACCTTGGTTTTGGAAAAACGGGCACGATTTATCACAACCTTGTTAGTGGGAAACAACTTGGTGAATAATTTCTCGGCTATTCTCACCAGTAATTTATTTGCGATTTGGCTAGGAAATGCGGGAATAGGAATTGCAACGGCCGTTGTTACCTTCTTAGTCCTAATTTTTGGAGAAATCACTCCTAAATCCTTTGCCATTAACAACGTTTTACCCATTTTTAAAGCTATTGTTCGCCCGATTTATTGGTTATCGATTGTTCTGTCTCCGGTAATTGTTTTATTAGAAACCATTACTCAAAGTATTATTCGTCTGTTTAGTCCGGGGGGTGCCCAGCAGGGATTATCGGTACAAGATTTACGACTGATGATTGAAATTTTAGGGGGTCGGGGTCAGTTAGATTGGCAAAAACATCAACTTTTAAATAAAGCGTTGATGATGGATTATTTAATGGCGCGAGAAGTCGTTAAACCGCGAATTGAGATGCGAACGATTTCCCACCAAGCCACTTTACCCGAAGTGATTGAGTTATGTTTAGAAACCGGATATTCGCGAATTCCCGTTCAGGGAGAATCGAAGGATGAAATTGTGGGAATTGTTCATTTAAAACGGGCGTTACAATTGGCCCATACCCACGAGGAGGAACGCAACAGCATTTCTGTCACCGAAGCCATGAGTCCTCCGGTTTATGTTCCCGAAACCAAGCGGGTCGGGGATTTACTCAAGGAAATGCTACAACAGCGCCTCCACCTGGCGATTGTGGTTGATGAATATGGGGGAACCGTTGGGTTAATCACCTTAGAAGATATTTTAGAGGAGTTAGTCGGGGAAATTTACGATGAGAGCGATTTTCCCAGCCGCACCCAACGTCCCCGCAATTCCTCCCGTCCCAACCGAACCCCAGAACAATCCCGCCGACTCCCAAATCGTCAGTATTTTGAGCCTCCTTCCTCCTAATGGAAAAAAAAGTTTTCCAAACCCCTAGACATTTCCTGAGATTGTGCTACTATATAAAATTGTTGAATAAATGGGTCGATGCCCGAGCGGTTAATGGGGGCGGACTGTAAATCCGCTGGCTACGCCTACGCTGGTTCAAATCCAGCTCGGCCCACCTCTAAAATTAAACCTTAGAGATTAGGAACTTCCAAGTTTTAGTTCTTACTTTTTAATTTTTTTTGCCCGTGTAACTCAGTGGTAGAGTACCTCCTTGGTAAGGAGGAAGTCACGAGTTCAATCCTCGTCACGGGCTTATGTTCTTGGGTTAACTCTAAGCACTTGCTGACAAGGCTGACATCCTGACTTCAGCCTTAAGCAAGGGAGATTCTACCACTGTAGCCCATATTGTCTTTAAAAGCGCTCTCCCATTAACCGTTGTCGCATTCCTTCGGCGATTTTTTGGCCAAGATATTCAGGAATTAGACTTTCATTCGGCCCTAAGAGATATAAAATTAATCGGGTTCGTCCCCGCCAAACTAATAAATTAGCATTCACAACTAATAAATCTTCTTGCCAGATCGCATACATGACTTTATAAAAAAGTCCAGGCTGGTTGTCGGCTTCAATCAATAACGCTGGGAGGTGAAACACCGGGTCAACATAAAACTCCGTTGCGACATCTTCTAAACCTGCATCCAGGTTAAATTCTACAGCCAACATTTCTTCCACCTCGAAATGTCCGGCCAAAGCTTCTCGAACAGCCCGACAAACGTTTTCTGAGGTTTTCTCGCTGAGAGCTTTACCCCCACGAGACAGCACCAACTTAATAAACACCAACATGGGCGGGTAAATTTGGCCATACAAACTGAGACTGTGAATCGTCAGGCCATAAGCAGCCAAAACCCCAAAAATATCACTCAGTAAAAACGACTGATTCCGATAGGCAAAATGCAACGCACTTTTATTGCCATCAGGCTGAATTTCAATTACCGCTTGTTTCGTTTTATAAACTTGATAGGCGAGTTTCAAGTTTTGCAATTGAATTTCACTACTGACAAATTGCTCATAAAACTGTGGAAACGCCCGGTTGAAGCGTTTTAGGAGTTCCAAAGTTGAAGGTTTTAAGCCAGGAGCCATAATTCAGGTGAAGGTACGGGAGATATACTATCTAGTACAGTGATTCATCATCTATTACCATAACCACGCCTGCATGGGTTTTTGGAAAAACTTGTTTAGCAGTTCGGATTCCTCTTCCTCATTCTCCCAGATAGCGGAGTATGAGGCATACGAGGTTGGAGGCGAGGAGTCAGTATTTCTCAACTCTCGCCCATCATCGAATAATAATGGTCGCATTTTTTTTAGCACCGATCGGGACATTGATTTATATGAGTTGGAAGAACTTTGCAGTGCTGTCGGTTGGTCTCGGCGGCCCCTGCGTAAAGTCAAAAAAGCCATTCAGTATAGTTTCCTTGTCGTTTCCATGTGGCAAATTCGGGGCAACCAGCGACGGCTGATTGGTTTTGCTAGAGCTACATCCGATCATGCGTTTAATGCGACTCTCTGGGATGTGGTCGTTCACCCAGATTTCCAAAGTAAAGGTCTGGGTAAAGCCTTGATGAAATTTATCATCAAGAAACTCCGTAGCGATGATATCAGCAACATTACTCTATTTGCTGACCCTCATGTTGTGGATTTTTACCGAAATTTGGGTTTTATATCCGATCCAGAGGGGATTAAAGGAATGTTCTGGTATCCAGATTAGGCTGAGGGTGTTAGGTGTTAGGTGTCAGGTGTCAGGTCTCAGGTGTTAGGGAAGAAGTGTTGGGATGGGAAAAACAGCTTAAACCCGAAACCTGAAACCCGAAACCTGAAACCCAGCTTTATGATCAATTTTGCAATTTTTAATCCCATCCGTGCAAATTTAGGTTATACTAGGATAAAGATTTAACGGGATGTAGCGCAGCTTGGTAGCGCGCCTGCTTTGGGAGCAGGATGCCGCAGGTTCAAATCCTGTCATCCCGATTCGACCACGACACCTTTAATCAAAGCAGTTACACCACCAAGCTGCGCTACATCCCGTTGCTTGTATCTAGTGTTTCTACCTTAAGGATACAAGATAGAAACAAGATAGGCAATGTTTAGCTCTCTCTGGAGTAAGGTCTCAAGCTCAAATCTCTATCACATCAATTCACAATTGTCAAATCCCATCAATATTATTCTGGGGTACAATCCATTGAGACTCCCTAGATTTGAGTTTTGTCTGTTTTAATAATTTGGCGATCGCTGCGACTAATTTATCCGGTTCAACGGGTTTAGATAAGTGCATTTGAAATCCAGCCGTCAAAGCTTTTTTCTGATTGGTTTCGCCCGCATAAGCGGTTAAGGCAATCGCGGGAATTTTCCCCCCTTTTTCTAAAGGTTTGCTTCTAATTTCACTCATCAACATATAGCCATTCACGTCTGGCATTCCAATATCACAAATCATCACATCAGGTAAGGATTCATTTAATAACAATAAAGCCTCTTGAGCCGAAGCCGCTAACTGCACAGAAGCCCCCGCTTCTTCCAAGAAAAATGCGACTAACTCCCGCATATCGGCTTCATCATCAATAGCCAGAATTTTAATCCCGGTTAAATCAATAACATCTAAGATTAATTCCCCATCAAAATCCGTCTCCTCCCCCTCCATCATTAAAGGTAATCTCACCGTAAACGTAGCCCCCTGTCCGTCCCCTGGACTTTCAGCCCAAACCATTCCCCCATGTAACTCTGTTAAATACCGAACAATGGCTAACCCCAATCCCAACCCCCCAAACTGCCGAGTAGTGGTACTATCCGCTTGCCGAAAATAATCAAAAACATGGGGTAGAAAATCCGGTGTAATTCCTTGACCCGTATCCTGAACCCTAACTTGACCCTGGTTATTCACCGTTTCTAAATAGATATCAACCCGACCCCCCGGATCGGTGAATTTAACCGCATTAGAAACCAGATTCCAAATAATTTGTTGTAAACGACCTAAATCCCCTAACACTGGGCGTACATTCGGTTCTAGGTGGGTATAAAGCCCAATTTCCTTGGCATCGGCCGCTAATTGTACCGTCTCTAATGCCGCATGAATCGCATTGTCCAAATGTACCGGAAATGTGCTTAACGCTAACTTTCCCCGTAAAATCCGAGACACATCCAACAAATCCTCAATCAGTTGCGCCTGTAACTTAGCATTGCGTTCAATAATTTCTAAAGCACGATGGGTTGTTTCCTCATTAATCTTACCCGTCCGCAATAAACTCGCCCATCCTAAAATGGGATTCAACGGCGATCGCAACTCATGGGACAAAACCGCCAAAAACTCATCCTTAATCCGATTTGCGGCCTCTGCTTCTTCCCGCACTGTTCGTTCTCGCTTCAGAAGTTCTTCCCGTTCAATTTCGGTTTGTTTGAGTTCAGTCAAATCCAAGACAAAACAAAGCCAAGTCAGGGGATTTTCTTCTAATAAAGTTGCCCCGATTAAAATGGGAACCCGACTTCCCGACGAGTGAATATATTCCTTTTCAAAGGGAGGACATTTTCCGGTATTGCGGAGTTCTTCTAACCCTTGTTCATCCACATCAAGATATTCAGGTGGTGTTAAATTGAGCCAACTAATTTCACCCGCTATTAATTGTTCACGGGTATAACCCACCATCTGTAAAAATACATCATTGGCTTCCACAATCTTATCTAAATTGCAAACAATCACCCCAATAATATTGGCATCAACTAAACGCTTAAACTTAGCTTCACTGACTCGCAAAGCATCTTCCAGGCGTTTGCGTTCGGTAATATCAAAGGACATTCCCCCCAGCAAACGACGACCCGCAGCATCGGTGATGGGAAATTTAAACGACATCCCATAGAACTCAACCCCATTACGGGTGATACATTCCAAGAATTCCGCCGCTTGAGCGGAACTCAGAACGGCTTGATCATGTTGTTGAAACTGGGATGCTATTTCTGGGAATAACTCAAAATCCGTCTTGCCAATAATATTCTCCAGGGAAGTATCGACTAATTGGGTCGCCACCCAATTCGCATAAATATAACGACCTTGTTCATCCTTGATATAAGCGATGGCTGGAATATGTCGCATGAACCCTTCAAACAAAATTTGGCTTTCTTTTAAGTCTTGTTCAACCCGTTTCCCTTGGGTAATATTCTGAAAAATAGCAACGGCTGCGACAATATCTCCTTGTTGATCTCGAATGGGAGCAGAATTTACGGAAATAAAGACTTGATTTCCATCAGTTCGTTCTAAGCGAATTTCCTCGGCGGTGACAATTTCTCCCGTTGAGAGCGATCGCATTAAGGGCCATTCATCGGGCGCGTACCGTTGACCATTTGCCCGAAAACCCTCGAAATCTACAATTTGATCATATTCTTCAAGTTTGGATTCTGTCTCGTAGGAATAGCCAATAATTTGACTCACCTGTTTATTCGCTAAAATTAGTTGACCAGATTTTCCATCCGCTAGTAATACCCCCGCAGGCATTTGTTGTAATACGGCTTCAAGTCGGGCGCGTTCGGTTTCTAATTGTTGTAAAAGGTTTTTCCGTTGTGTATCATTTTCCTGAGAAGGGGTATTAACAAGTTCTAAAGTTGTTTCCGTTACTGTTGTAAAAATACCACCAATACTTCCCGTTTCCGTCCAAATCGGACTAGAAGTGAAGGAGAAATAACAGGTTTTAACATCCCCATCTTGTTCAATTTGTAGCGGTTGGTTAAAGATTTGGGTAGTTTCTCCGGTTGTGAATACGGTCTGAAGACAGGGGTAAATATAGTTCCACAATTCCCCCTCAACTTCAGAAGCTGGTTGTCCTAAACTTAGTTTCGGATCGAGAATTTTCCATAATAAACAATAGGCATCATTATACAGTTGAATAAAGTTTTCACCCCAAAACACAATCATGGGTAAAGGAGATGTCAAACTAATATTCAGGGCTGTGCGTAAACTCTGTGGCCAAGTCGAGATACTGCCGAGAGAGGTTACATTCCAATCAATAGCAGATAATAGCTTACCGATTTCACCACCTTTGGCCAAGATATCTTCAAATTGAGATATCTTTCCCCCTTGATTCACGATTGTTACTCCTGTAGTTTTGGGTTTCCGATATTAGGTGTTAGGTTTGGCGTTTTGATTCAGGTTGTAGTCGTAGGGGCGGGTTGATTAAGGTATAGTTGGTTCAGCAGGGACTCATAGAACTTGCCTGTATCAGTTAAGAGTTAAATAATTAATATATCACAATTTGCCTATTATATTATTAACTTTTTTTGTAGCGTGGTTTACAATCAAACCGTAATTAAGCTTAAAACATTGCTGTTTATTTTTGTTTTCGGAGATCGATATACCAGAGATAAATCCGATCTTTAAAATAAACGTTATCCCATAAATCATGATAGCTTTGGCTATCGAAAAATTGTTAATAAACTTATTTAATAATATCCCCAATTGTAGGGTGTGTAAGCGCAGCGCACGCACCATTTATACAGCATTAATTAAACCTTTTCTGTTAGTAAATTCATCCTATTTTAGACGTTAAGTAACAATTTGATTTTAACATTATTTCTAAATCCCTCGTTCCCTCGTTTCTAGGTTCTACCTAGAAATGTCAAAAGGTGGCTCTGCCACCAATAAATAATAGAGGCGGAGCCTCTATCATAGCATTCCCAGGCTGGAGCCTGGGAGCGAGGGAAAAGCGAAGACTGCGATTGAGTTAGGGTTGTTGGGTGACTTGTGCAGATTGATGAGTTTGTAGACAGAGGTTTATGTTATTATTAAAATAGGTCAACGTATCGGATGACAATATCATGAATATTAATTTCCGACGATATCGTGAACAACAGGGCATGAGCCAAGAAGAAGTTGCTAGTCGGCTCGGAATTTCTGTTGATAATGTTAGGCTGGGCGAGAAGTTTCCGGCAAAAGTTTCAATGGGGCTGGCCATGAAATGGTTACAAGTTTTAGGGGTTGATCTCGCAACCGCGATGTCAGAAGAAACGCCACCCCTCCCAGGAATTGAACCGGGTTTTCCTTATGCTGAACTTTATCGGAGGCTAAATTTACTGAATCAGTATATCTATGAAACTCCACCTTTGGATGAATTTGAATTTCCAACGAATCCGAAGCTACCTCTACCTAATGATGTTTTAACACAAATTCAGGACTATTATCAAAAACCTAATGTTGTTTTAACCGGAGGATTTGATACGGGAAAATCCCATCTAGCAAATAGTCTTTTAGGAAGTAAAAATTTACCTGAAAGCTATCAGCCTGCTACAAAACTGATTACAATAATTCGTCATCTTGGGAATCGTCCCCATTGGTTTAATTCCGATGTTTGGATTATTGATGAGGATTTTTGGCTAGATAAACATGATAAACATACAATTGATTTAAAACTCTTAGACAATCGCAAACATTGTGAAAAGCATCGTTTGTATTCTGGCTCCTTCGATATTCTCGAAAAATATGGCGTACACAAATATGATAATAGTAAAACCGAGATCCCAGGGCATACTGCTATAGTTTATCTTGACTCCCCATTACTAAAAGCTTGCAACTTGATCGATCTCCCAGGTTATTCTGATCAACCTGATGAAATTTCAAAAGATGTTGACAAAGCTAATAGTGCAACTCAGATTGCAGATATCTTGATCTACACCTCACTTGCAAAAGGTCATATTAATGGTCAAGATATGGATCGACTTAGAAATTTGCTGGGTTTACTACCTACTCCAGAAAATGAATCTCAAAACTTTCCGACTCTAGGTAATCTGTTTATTGTAGCGACACACGCCGATCCAAGTATTTCTAATACTCAGCTTCCTAATATCCTCAATAATGCCTCAGCCAGACTTTATAAAGAACTCAATGAAACTAAAATACAGAAGCGCCAGGAGGTAACAAATCGGGAGATTACCCAGGATGATGTGCAAAAGCGATTTTTTACCTTCTGGACAGAAAGACCCGATCGCTGTCAACGTTTATTTGATGAGTTAACTAAACTACTTACTGAGTATTTTCCTGAATCAATCCAGTGTCGAGTTGATCGAGAAATTAATGCCATCAAAAATGATAATAAACAAAAATATGCTGAACAAATTGAGCAATATCAGCAAACTCTTGCTAATATAGAAGAATCTCGAAACCTCCTTAAAGAAGCCGAGGCTAATGAACCTGCCCGTCAAAAAGAGATGCAGCAAAAGCGCAATTATGTTAGAAAACGCATCAAGGAGTTAGGCGAAGATACCCAAAAAGCATTTCAGAAGTATGCAGAATCAATAATCAATGTAAATTCTATTGAGCAAACTATCCGCAAGAGATATAACAACAAGAAGGAAGCGCAAGAATATTTTGCTGGTTATCTGGTAGATCTTTTACAAAGTAATTTGGAAAGTTTTGTCAGCGCGAATTCAGAAAAATTAAAAGCTGAAATAGATGATTATTTAGAAGGATACCCAGAGCTTAAACTTACCACAAAAGATGGAATAAAAGTCTCTATTCCCTTTGATACAAAAGGAGCTTTTTTAGGTGGAATAGCCGGATTAGGTGCTTATGGTGCTTTAGCAGCTTGGGCAGCAAGTCTTGGTAATCTTGGTGGCTATATTTTGGTAGCAAAATTAGTCAGTCTTTTGTCAGCACTTGGTATTAGTATTGGTGGTGGAACCGCAGCAGTAATTTCCTTTATTGCTGTCATCGGTGGCCCGATCGTTCTAGGAATCGCTTTAGCTGCTGGACTCGCTTCTTTAATATTTCGCTTATTTGGGGAAGATTGGCAGAGTCGTTTAGCAAAACAAATTGTTAAATACTTTGAAGAACAGGAT
The DNA here is from genome assembly GCF_014697575.1 of Planktothrix sp. FACHB-1365. Classification (GTDB taxonomy): domain Bacteria; phylum Cyanobacteriota; class Cyanobacteriia; order Cyanobacteriales; family Microcoleaceae; genus Planktothrix. Next base: position 108,552 of record NZ_JACJSC010000004.1, read on the forward strand.
GTTTGTGGAAAGTTCCTAACAGGAAACAAACAGTATTGGCAAGATACAGCTACAGCTTTTGAAAAAGGTGCTGAAGCAGTAGAAACTGACTGGAAAGACTATCTTGATCATCAGCGCGAACTCGTTTCTCCTGATACGGACTCCAGAGAACGCATTGAGGAAATTATTAAAAAACTGGAGGTACTGCAAAATTTTTTCGCCGACATTCCCTGGACAATACAGGGAGAAAGTTAGTTAAAAATTCAAGGAGTTCTCGTCACAAAAAACAACCAAAATAACAATTGATGAGGTATTATATGAAATCCCATTATGAACGCTACAGATGATCCCCCCCAACCCCCCTTAAAAAGAGGGGGGAGATGTGTAGCCAACATTTAAAGATTTCATATTAGATATTAGCGATCGCCCTTAATTTTCCGAAGTGCGATCGCTTTTCTTTTCCCTTCTAAAAATACTCCGTCAAATTCTCAAATTCTCCAACACTTCCCACAACTTTTCCCTGTAACTGAGCTATCCATTCCATGAATTTCGTTCGTGATTCACATATTCTTGAGCATCAATCCCATGCCAAATTTCCTCACCCAATCCTTCTAATTCTAAAATACTACGCTTAGGTTTAGGCTGAAATCGATGGCGAACATATACTAATAATTCAGAAATGAGTCGCAGTTGCTCATCTGGTGAAAGTCTTAGAACCTCAGTCAATACTGTGTTGTAAGTAGACATAAATTCTTGATTAAGATTTTGGGGTTGGTTGTTATTATAGCAATTTAAGATATAGGGAAATGCGATCGCCTCTCATTTTCTGATCAGGTAGGGATAAATAATATTACTATCTAGTAACATTATTTATCCCTACTTGGAAGTGGACGATCTTGACGTAACTCTCGCTGCCATTTCATCGGATCGCTAATATCAGCACAGACATTACTTGCTGCAATTTTTTCTAATATTTCAACTGTTTTTTGGCGGCGAAACTCAGCACTTAGACTTGATCGATCTGCTTGTAAAGTAACGTAAACTCTGACAGGGCGATCGCTCTGTTTGGGAACCTCCCGCGTCCATTCTAAAATGTTTCCCTTCAATATAGTATATATTCTCTGCATACCATCTCTCAACTATTTTTTTACTATTCTAACCCTTGAATGACTGTTTCGTCCCTTTCTTCCCCAAACGGCGATCGCACTCTTATCTTGTCCAAAATGTGATCGCACATTTCTATCTTCTCCAAAATGCGATCGCACCAATAACTAAGCAAAAGTATGTTAATATTTAGGGGGTATAAATCACAAGATTTAACTCCATGACTCAATCACTACCAAAAAAAAGCCCACCTCGCGGCAGAATATTCCCAGAACATACATTATCGCCCGAAGCACTAGCTCGACGCAAAGCTGAACGCGAAGTATTTCATAAGCGTTGTCGAGCAATTTTTGAGCAAGTTCGCCCCGCTCTCATGGCAGAACACTATGGCTGGTATATTGCAATTGAACCTGACAGCGGCGATTATTTCATTAACCAAGATCAAGAAGTAGCTAGTCAAGAAGCACGTCATAAACACCCTGATGCCGTACACTGTATGTTTTGCTTAAATGAAAGTGGAGCTACTGGCAAAATATGATTCAGGGTACTTTTGGAAGTAGGGGTGAACTGTTTTTTGAAATTGATTTGATTGCTGCTGATGGCTTAAATCTAACTGTGGAGGCAATGCTAGATACGGGATTTACAGAATTTCTGGCAATTAATAAACAAGATTTAGAGGGTCTGGATTGGCAATTTGTCCGGCAAAATGAAATGATCACAGCACAAGGAGAAAGCACTTTTGATGTTTATGCTGGCAAAATACTATTAGGTGAACAAGAATTCGATATCCCAGTTTTTGCAGGTGATGAGATTCCCGAAGTTTTACTCGGTTCGAGATGGTTAACAATCTTGCCGTTAGCGGTGAATTTTTTGGCTGGAGTTCTCACATTGGGGTAATAACTGATTCTGTCAATAATACGCAGTTAAGAAGCCTCAAAAATTCTCCCATCCCATTCTACTCTAATTTGCAACTGAAATTCTAAAGCATCGACACGATAGGGCAAAAAACCGCGCCATCTCTTTATAAAAGTATGAGTATCAAATAATAATTTCATCCACCTGCTGTCCAAAATTCTTCGGGTAATGGTGCATCAAAATCATTACTTGTCCATATTTCTCCCTGGTGTAGTCCGGCTATTCGAGGTACATTTTGTTGGGAAATAGGAACTAGACGAGCCAAAGGGTTATTACCATCTGTCAGTAAAATCTCTGTCCCTTCATCAACCAGGTGTAATAATTCTTGCACACTCATTTGTGCGGCACTAATATCTACTGTTTTTTGAACTGTGGTCATATTAAGTCACCATATTGTTACTATTATATCTCAATTGTAGTAAGCCCTTTAGGGCTAGGAGGCGTGAACGCCTTACTACTTTTTAATATTTTCGTTCCTGTAGTAAGCCCTTTAGGGCTAGGAGGCGTGAACGCCTCACTACTTTTTAATATTTTCGTTCCTGTAGTAAGCCCTTTAGGGCTAGGAGGCGTGAACGCCTCACTACTTTTTAATATTTTCGTTCCTGGGGTTCAAATAACGTTATTTTAACGGGACGATATGCTAAATCAATACCCGCAGGGGAATAATACGCTAAGGTATGTTTCAGGAACTGTTCATCATTGCGTTGAGGATAATCTTCTCGACTGTGAGCCCCTCGGCTTTCTTGACGGTTTAAGGCTGACGTTAAAATCAGATTTCCTACTATCATTAAACTTCTTAATTCCAAGGCTTCAATTAATTCTGTATTCCAACATTTGCCTTTATCATCTAAATAAATCTGTTGATAACGATTTTGTAACTCTTGAATTTGACTTAACCCTTCTCGCATCACACTATCATTTCTAAACACACCACAATGAGTGGTCATAGCATCTTGAAAGTCTTGGCGGAGTTGACTAATTCGGCAGTCTCCTGATTGATCTAATAATGATTGTAATTGTTGTTGAGCTTCTTTCAAATAAAGCTGTTCATCAACAGTCGGTAACTTCCGATTTTGCACAAATTCAGCAATAGCCGCCCCCGTTCTTTTGCCATAAACCACACATTCTAATAAGGAATTACTGCCTAAACGATTTGCCCCATGTACCGATACACAAGCCGCTTCTCCCGCCGCAAATAATCCATCCACTAAACTATCTGCACTGCTTAAAACTTGCCCATTAATATTAGTCGGAATTCCCCCCATAGAATAGTGAACTGTTGGACGGACAGGCATGGGTTCAACCACCGCATCAATGCCTAATAAACGGTGAGCTTCTTCCCAACAAAAAGGAATGCGACTCATGATTTTTTCCCGTCCTAAATGTCGCAAATCCAAATAAATATAAGGCCCCCCAGAACTGCCATCGGGGTTAATTCCTCGTCCGGCGCGAATTTCTAAAGTAATAGCGCGAGACGTAATATCTCTGGGTGCTAATTCCATGCGACTTGGGGCATAAGTCGCCATAAATCGTTCCCCATTACTATTAATTAAATAAGCCCCTTCTCCCCGTACCGCTTCAGAAATTAATACCCCTACCGGATATAAACCTGTGGGATGAAACTGTACAAACTCCATATCTTCCAAGGGAACTCCCGCCATCGCCGACATCGCCAACCCGTCCCCTGTTGAGGCGTAGTCATTGGAGGTGGTATTAAACGCCCGACCATAGCCCCCCGTTGCGAACATGACCGCCTTCGCGCGAACAACGGTTAACTGTCCGTCATTGATACGGAACATGACAACGCCCTTGGCCTGTCCCTCTTCCAATATCAACCGCATGACGTACCATTCATCATAGATATGAACGCCATAGCGTCTGAGGTTATTCACCAGTTCGTGTAAAATCGCATGGCCAGTTTTATCGGCGGCGTAGCAGGTGCGGTTGTGGGAATGTCCACCAAAGGCGCGTTGAGCAATACGGCCATCGGGAAGGCGAGAAAATAAGACTCCCAAATGTTCTAAATCAATAATGACATCCGGGGCTTCTTTGGCTAAAATTTCCACCGCATCTTGGTCAGCGAGATAGTCTGAACCCTTGACCGTATCGAAAGCATGGGCTTCCCAACTATCGCTTTCATCGATATTTTTTAATGTAGCGGCGATACCCCCTTGGGCTGCGACGGAATGGGAACGAATGGGGTGAGTTTTCGCAACAACGGCTATATTTAAACTGGGGTTAGTGCGGGCAATTTCTACCGCCGCCCGACAGCCAGCCAACCCGCCCCCAACAATAATCACATCATGTTCTAGCATCTTAATCAGTTATCAGTTGTCAGTTATCAGTTATCAGTTATTAGTTATTAGTTATCAGCTATTAGTTATTAGTTATAGGTCTGTAAGGGTGGGGGAACCCCGCCCCTACTGGTATAGCTCTTACACTGATAACTGATTACTGTATGAGTTGAATTTATTCTAACTCGCCACTGGCACCGTTTAAGAACTGGGAAGTTCAGCGCGGCTCGGTTCGTCTTCAATGGATGGGTCTACAGATAGAATTTCGATATGGTTAAATAAAGTGGTGACAAATGCAAAGAGTAAGAAAGGTAAAGACAGCACAACAATTAAGCCCACCGTTGCTAACGCATAAATTTGACGGGTTGTACTCCACAGTGCTAATGAAGTCGCTAAGGCGATAAAGATGACAATTAGCCAGACGATAATTTGGCTATAGATATCGCCATAGGTAAGTGTGCATCGAATACGATACTTTTTCAGATCTTGCATTGGCCCTCTCTCGTAATATTCCTTTAAACTTCTAGGTTAAAGGGTTGATTCAATTTTGGAAAAATTTTAAACATTTTAATAAGAGTTGTAATTTAACTTTACGTTTGGTCATACTTCAGCAGGCTGCAAACCGGATAAAACTCTCAATTGTTGATTTTTTCAGGAATTCTTAACATTGATTGTTCAGCATTAACCCTCTTAGGGAATAGCTATAGCGCTACGCATTACGGTTAGGACATTTTTAAACTCTAAAACCCTTTCACTTCTTACTGTTCCCTGTTCCCTGTTCCCTGTTCCCTCGCGCGTAGCGCTATAAAAGCGATTTGAGAGACTCTTCCGCACCCTAAACCTGTCTTTTATCTCCTTTCTCCAAAATCAGGGAAGGGGTGAATACTCTAATCATCTGACCTAAAAAATAATAAATTTGGTAATGCTAACCCCACCGGAATTCCTAATGTCATTAATAAGGCGGTTCCAGCCATCACTATCGTATTAGCAATTAAAGAAATATCGGAATTGATACCTAATTTCATCATTAAAATTAAACCACTTCCGGCTCGAAACATAAAAATTCCAGGGATCATTCCAACAACTGCCCCAAATGCAATAGCCGCCGAAGGCACTTTAAATCGTCGAGAAAAATAAACCGTCATTAATCCCACAACCATTGAAGCCAAAAGATTTCCCCAAATAATTCCTAACCCGATATAAATCGAAAAAAATCGCATTCCATAACCGACCATTCCACAAAGAATACAAACCCAAAGAATTCCTTTAGGAACATTAAATAAAATCGCAAATCCAGCCGCCACAAATCCAGCAAATAAAATATTTTCCGGCTGTAATATAGGGGGTTTTGTCGAATTAACAGCAACAGAAATATCCATAATACTTCCTGATAATAATAAACCAAATAAAATAGCAATCAACATTACTAAACTAAAATTTAATCGAGCAATTCCTGTAATTTGATGGTTATAAACCATATCTAAAACTGCATTAATTAAATGAACTCCGGGGACTAACATCATGGAGGGAACTAATAAACAGGGTTCTGGCGTTGTTGTCCAACCGAGTTTAATTCCAATTGCACTGATACAACCTCCCAAAAAAGCTGCAAAAAAGGCAATAATAAACCCATTAAACTTATGTTTTGCTAATTGTTGTCTTAAGATTAGTCCCAGGGCTGTTGCTAAACTCACAATCAAAAAAGTAGACCAATCTCCATGAAAAATTTTAGCCAAACTTCCCCCCGCAATTCCTAACATTAAAACTAAAAACCATTGCGGATAATGATGAGGAGCATAGTGATTAATTAGTTCTAACTCATCTGTAACTTCTTCTAAAGTTTTATGTCCTTGTTGAATATCATCGACTAAGCGCATTACTTGAGTCATGACCATCATATTAATTTTCATCGCCGGAATGGGGGTACTAATGCGCGAATAAAATTGATTATGAATTTTGGTTGTTAAGGTGATAGCTTCATAAGATACTAATAACCGGGCTTCAATTCCTAAACTATCTGCTAATTGACCAGTTACCCGATGAACTCGTTCTGTTGCAGCACTATTTTGTAGAAGAAGTCGGGCGGTAAGTAGAACCAGGTGAAACTTTTGATCAATCTCTTGGAGGACTGTTGGCGTCATCTGGGTTTTTTCCTTAAACGGACATCTGATGCTATTAATAGTATGGGATTTAGGCTTAATTTTATGGATAGTTGGGAATTAGTACAACGAAAAGCCACAGGGGAATGGAATTTTAAAGAGGTGGATTTAAGAGGCGCTGATTTACAAAGTTTGGATCTCAGTAAATTAGTCTTTATTGGGGCCGACTTAAGTGGGGCAAATCTCAAGGGCGCGAATTTGAGTCGTTCTTCCTTACGCGGTGCTAACTTAATGGGGGCTAATTTAAGTTATACAATTTTAGAACAAGCTAGTTTATATGGGGTACAAATGATGGGGGCAAACCTCTCCCATGCAAACTTGAATGGAGCCAATTTAACCCACGCTAATTTAAGCTATACTAATCTTTATCAAGCTAATTTAAGTGCTGCCAACCTTTACGGGTGTAATTTAGAAAATGCTTGGTTAGTGGGGGCTGATTTACGAGATACGGATTTAGAAAAAGCTAATTTTAAAGCCGTTAATTTAACCGATGCTAATTTAACGGATTCTATTGGATTTAATCAAAGCGATGCCATCATTTGTAATACGATTATGCCCAATGGTGAATTGATGTTATCCCGGCTCTAAATTAACCGTTAAAGTTTTTCCACCGATCCACACTTGATCTCCTGTAACTAATTTTCGTCCCCGTCTAGTTTCAATCTCACCATTAACTCGAACTTCACCGGATTGAATCATAATTTTAGCTTGTCCTCCGGTAGAAACCTCACCCATGAATTTCAGAAATTGATCAAGTTTAATGGTTTCAGACATGATTTGATAGGCTCTTAATAGTGGGTCAGGTATTTAATCTATTATAATAGAATTGAGGATTTTGAGCAAGGCTAAATCAGGTTAATTTAATAAAGGTTAAATAAGGAATAAAAAAATAATTACACTGACCTAGATAATTTTGACACAGATGGGCATTCCGTCTCAAAAACTGTCATAATATAAAAACAGACGTAACATTTCTTAAATACAATGGCGAGAGACTTAAGAGGCTTTTTAAAACTGTTAGAAGAACGGGGACAATTACGGCGAATTCAAACCTTAGTTGATCCTGACTTAGAAATTGCTGAAATTTCTAACCGAATGTTGCAATGTGGGGGCCCAGGGTTATTATTTGAAAATGTTAAAGGTTCACCCTATCCGGTGGCGATCAATTTATTAGGGACAGAACAACGGGTCTGTTGGTCAATGAATATGGAAACTCCCCAAGAGTTAGAGGAATTGGGGAAAAAATTAGGAATGTTACAACAACCTAAACCGCCTAAAAAAATCTCCCAAGCCATTGATTTTGGTAAGGTTTTATTTGATGTCATCAAAGCTAAACCGGGGCGCAATTTTTTCCCCCCTTGTCAACAGATTATAATTGAAGGAGATGATGTTGATTTAAACCAAATCCCCATGATTCGTCCCTATCCGAAAGATGCGGGAAAAATCATTACGTTGGGATTAGTGATTACCAAAGATTGTGAAACGGGAACCCCAAATGTTGGAGTTTATCGCTTACAATTACAATCTAAAAATACCATGACCGTCCATTGGTTATCGGTGCGAGGGGGAGCTAGACATTTACGCAAAGCGGCGGAGAAGGGAAAAAAATTAGAAATTGCGATCGCATTAGGGGTTGATCCCTTAATTATTATGGCGGCGGCGACCCCCATTCCGGTTGATTTATCCGAATGGTTATTTGCGGGATTATATGGGGGTTCTGGGGTACAATTAGCCAAGTGTAAAACGGTAGATTTAGAAGTACCTGCGGACTCCGAATTTGTATTAGAAGGAACCATAACTCCTGGGGAAATATTACCTGATGGCCCCTTTGGGGATCACATGGGATATTATGGTGGTGTTGAAGATTCTCCATTGATTCGATTTCAATGTATTACCCATCGTCAAGACCCGATTTATTTAACCACATTTAGCGGTCGTCCTCCCAAAGAAGAAGCGATGATGGCGATCGCATTAAACCGGATTTATACCCCGATTTTAAGACAGCAAGTATCGGAAATTGTAGACTTTTTCCTTCCAATGGAAGCCTTAAGTTATAAAGCAGCTATTATCTCCATTGATAAAGCTTATCCAGGTCAAGCGAGACGGGCAGCTTTAGCGTTTTGGAGTGCTTTACCTCAGTTTACTTATACCAAATTTGTAATTGTTGTGGATAAAGATATTAATATTCGAGATCCGCGACAAGTGGTATGGGCAATTAGTTCAAAAGTTGACCCGTCCAGGGATGTTTTTATTCTTCCTGATACGCCTTTTGATACTTTAGATTTTGCCAGTCAAAAAATAGGTTTAGGGGGAAGAATGGGGATAGATGCAACGACAAAAATCCCCCCTGAAACCAATCATGAATGGGGAGAACCTTTAGAGTCAGATGTTGATGTTGCTGAAAGGGTAACCAAACGTTGGGCAGAATATGGATTAAATGATCTGAATTTAACCGAAGTAGACCCCAATAAATTCGGCTACGAAATTCGGTAATTTCTGCGTGGGGCGTTGCCCCACCCCAATCATAATCAATACTTAAGTGTGGACTACTGAGGATTGTTCTGGAATTGGAGGTGATGTATACCAATTCCTGAGCGCAAGTTCTGTATAATATCGCCAAATCTTGGTATAAAACTGATTTAGGATTGCTACAGCAATTTATAAATATGCCTCTGAGCACCCTACAGGAGAAACCCAAAATGCTAACCATTGACGACTACCAGATTCTCACTCAAATCTATGAAAGTGCTAACTCAGAAGTTTATCGCGCCATCCACGAATCTGATGGTGAAAGAGTTATCCTCAAAGTTCTCAAACAAGATTATCCGACCCCGGCGGAACTGACTCGCTATAAACAAGAATATGAACTCACTCGCAGCCTGAACCAAGATGGTATCGTCAAAGCCTACGGGTTAGAAAAATATCAGAATACTTTGGTTATGTTTGTCGAAGATTTTGGGGGTGAATCTTTGAAACTATTGAGAAGAAGTCATCAGTTTAGTTTACAGGAATTTCTCTCAATTGCCATTAAAATATCTACGAGTTTAGGACAAATTCATGCTGCAAATATTATTCATAAAGATATTAACCCTGCCAATATCATACTCAACCTGGAAACCCAACAATTAAAAATTATTGATTTCGGTATTTCAACGCGGTTAACGAGAGAAAATCCCACCCTGAAAAACCCCAACATATTAGAAGGAACGTTAGCTTATATTTCCCCAGAACAAACCGGGCGCATGAACCGAAGTTTAGATTATCGTACAGACTTTTATTCCTTGGGGGTCACTTTTTATGAACTGTTAACCGGAAAACTCCCCTTTGAAACAGACGATGATTTAGAATTAGTCCATTGTCATATTGCTAAACAACCTGTATTCCCCTCAGAAATTAACCTCTTAATTCCTCCAGCAATCGACAATATTGTCATAAAATTAATGGCAAAAAATGCTGAAGATCGCTATCAAAGTGCATGGGGATTAAAAGCAGATTTAGAAAATTGTTTACATCAATTACAATCTACAGGAAAGATAGAGGATTTTCCTTTAGCAACTCAAGATATTTCTGATAAATTTCAAATCCCCCAAAAGTTATATGGAAGAGATACAGAAATAGAAATTTTATTAACAGCTTTTGATCGAGTCAGTCACCCCCCCTTAGTCAGAGAGGAGAAAGGAGGGTCTGAACTCATGTTAATTGCTGGATATTCGGGGATCGGAAAATCTGTGTTAGTTCAAGAGATTTATAAACCGATTACGGAAAAACGGGGCTATTTTATTGCGGGAAAATTTGACCAATTTCAGCGTAATATTCCTTACAGTGCGATTGTCAATGCGTTCCAACAATTTGTTAAACAAATTTTAACTGAAAATACAGCTAAATTACAAACCTGGAAAGCCAAACTTTTAACTGCTTTAGGGGGGAATGGACAAATTATTATTGATGTGATTCCAGAGGTTGAATTAATTATTGGTCAGCAACCTAATGTCCCCGAATTAGGGCCGACAGAATCGCAAAATCGTTTTAATTTAGTCTTCAAAAATTTTATCCAGACTTGTTGTGCTCAAGAGCATCCTTTAGTCATGTTTCTCGATGATTTACAATGGGCTGATGGGGCGACTCTAAAATTAATTGAACTGATGATGACAGACACCGATTTAAAACATTTATTTCTCATTGGTGCCTATCGAGATAACGAAGTGAGTCTGGGTCATCCCTTAATGATTTTATTAGAGGATTTGAGAAAAGTAGAAGTCCTTATTAATCAAATTAATTTGATGAATTTGCAACAAGAAGATATTAAAGAACTAATAGCAGATACTCTGAAAAATCAGAGTAATAGTGTAAATTTATTGGCGGATTTGGTTTTAACTAAAACGGATGGAAACCCCTTTTTTGTTAATCAATTTTTAAAATTATTATATAGTGATCAGCTAATCACATTTAATTACGAGCAGCAACAATGGACATGGGATATCAAGCAAATAGAAGCGCAAAATATTACCGATAATGTGGTGGAGTTAATGATTGGTAAATTAAAGAAATTACCAAACAAAACTCAATCTATTTTACAATTAGCTGCTTGTGTGGGAGCAAATTTTGACTTACAAAATTTATCAATTATTGCCAGAAAAACAACTTCAGAAACCTTTCCTGATTTACTCCTCGCTATTGAATCAGGATTACTTTTACCCTTATCAGAATTAGACGAAAATCTGTTAATTCAAAAGTATCAATTTCTCCATGATCGGGTTCAACAGGCTGCTTATACTCTGATTAATGAAGATCAAAAACCAGCCATTCACCGCCAAATCGGAAAATTAATTGAACAAAATGCCTCAGAGAGTGAAAAAGAGGAAAAAATATTTGATATTGTCGGACATTTTAATCTGGGGATAGAGTTAATTAACCAACCCGATGAACGAGAAGCCTTAGCTCAGTTAAATTTAAAAGCTGGGATTAAAGCGAAAAATGGCAGTGCTTATGCGGGAGCGATGATCTATTTACAAACAGGAATTGATTTACTGACTCCTAACTGTTGGATTGAGCAGCATGAATTGACTCTAAATCTTTATGTTGTAGCGACAGAAGCAGCCTATTTAAGTGGGGATCTGGAAACTATGGAAAAAATGGCTTCCCAGGTCTTACAAAATGCTCAAACGAGCTTGGATAAAGTCAAAATTTATGAAGTGAAAATCGCCGCTCAAACTTCTAAGGGGAATCCTGTCGGAGCATTTGCTGTCGGTCGAGAAGCACTCTTTCAATTAGGAGTAGATCTCCCCCAAGAAGCTGATGAAAATCGGATTAAAACAGAACTAGAAACAATTCGTCATCAACTCGAAGGTCATACTATTCCCCAACTGGTTGATCTCCCTTTAATGACTGATCTTCACAGTCAATATACCATGCAATTATTATCAATGTTAATTGGAGCAACTGTTCAAGGAGTACCCAGTTTAGTTCCCCTGGTGGGTGCCACAATGGTGAGTTTATCTCTAAAATTTGGCAATACTAGCACATCCTGTGTGGGTTATGTGGTTTATGGATTGGTTCAATGTACTGTTTTAGGAGATATAGAAACGGGTTATGAGTTCGGTAAATTATCACTCAGTGTACTAGAACGATTACACGCTATTGAATTTAAGTCCCTCATTCTACTTCTATTTGGATGCTTTATTCAAAATCGTCAAGAACCTTTGAGAGCAGTTCTTCCAACTCTGAAAGAGGGGTATACATCTCGTGGGGAAACTGGCGATACTTTATACGCTAGTTATTCCATTGAACATTACAGTTATGCCAGCTTTTTTAGTGGGATAGAATTGGGAAGTTTAGCATCAGAATTAGCAGCTTATAGTGATGCTTTATTACAATTAAAGCAATATTCGGCTCGGAGTTATTTGGATACCCTACGACAAGCTATTTACAATTTTCAGGAGATTGTGGAATCACCCGATGTGTTGAATGGAACAGCCTATAATGAAATAGAGATGATTCCTAAACATCATCAAAGGAATGATTTATGTGCCCTTATTTATGTGCATATCTACAAGCTTTTGTTAGCTTATTCTTGGGGAAATTACACTTCAGCATTAGCCTATATTATTGAAATTGAACGGTATATCTATTCAATGTCATTAGGGTCTGTTTTTGTTCCGGTTTTTTATTATTATGCTTCCCTCACCAAATTAGCTTTTTTTCCCCATTTAACAGAAGCCGAGCAAGCCGATAGAATTACTGAAGTAGAAACCTATCAAAATAAACTCTATCGTTGGATGGAAAGTATGCCTGATAATCATCAGCATAAATGGCATTTAGTTGAGGCGGAAAAGTATCGAGTTTTGGGGAATAAAGCTGAAGCGATTGAACATTATGATCGCGCTATCTCAGGAGCTAAAGAAAATCAATTTATCCAAGAAGAAGCACTGGCTAATGAACTCGCGGCTAAATTTTACTTAAATTGGGGCAAAGAAAAAATTGCCAAAGATTATATCCAGTCAGCCCACTATGCTTATACTCTCTGGGGTGCTACGGCTAAAGTTAAACACTTAGAACAAAAATACCCACAATTATTAACTTTAATATCAACAACTCCTGGGATTAAGGGAACAACAACTATCCGCACATCCGGTGCGATTGACACTGGCACGACTTTAGATTTAGCGACAGTGATGAAAGCTTCTCAAGCCCTTTCTGGGGAAATTGTCTTAGATAAATTACTGGTGTCTTTGATGAAAATTATCATCCAAAATGCCGGAGCGCAATTAGGTTATTTAGTCTTAGAAACTCAAGGTGAATTACTGATTGAAGCCTCTGGAGTGGTTAATGATGATAATATTACGGCATTACAATCAATTCCTATTGAGAATAACTTACCTATTACTCTTATTAATTATGTTGCAAGATTGAAGAAAGACGTGGTTTTAAACGATGCCACTCGTCAGGATAATTTTGTCAACGATCCTTATATTATCAGTCATCAGCCTAAATCAATTTTATGTACGCCTTTGCTGAATCAAGGTCAATTAATTGGCATTGTTTATCTGGAAAATAACCTCACAAATGGAGCTTTTACAGAGAATCGATTAGAAGTGATTAAATTATTATCAGGACAAGCCGCGATCGCCCTAGAAAACGCCCGTCTTTACCAAACTTTAGAAGATAAAGTTAAAGAACGCACCGCCCAATTAGCCGCAGCGAATCAAGAAATTAGTACCCTGAACGAGAAATTGAAAGCAGAAAATCTGCGCCTGAGTGCGGAGTTAGATGTGGCGAAAAAACTACAAGAAATGGTGTTACCTAAACCCGCCGAATTAGAAAAAATTGAGGGTTTAGATATTGCCGGATATATGGAACCCGCCGCTGAAGTAGGGGGCGATTATTATGATGTTTTATCGAGTCAGCATGGGGTAAAAATTGCTATTGGTGATGTCACTGGACACGGTTTAGAAAGTGGGGTATTAATGATGATGGCACAAACAGCAGTACGCACTCTTAAAGAAAGTAAAGAAACCGATCCCGTGCGTTTTTTAGATGTCCTTAACCGGACGCTTTATGGCAATATTGAACGCATGAAATTGGAAAAAAATATGACTTTGGCTATCTTAGATTATACTGATGGTCTCGTTAAATTAAGTGGTCAACATGAGGAAATGATTGTAGTGCGAGTTGATGGTATGATTGAAAAATTTGAGACAGGTGATCTGGGATTTCCTATTGGTTTAGAAGAGGAAATTACTGATTTCATCAGTCACACAACTGTAACGTTAAATTCGGGAGATGTGGTCGTTCTTTATACCGATGGAATTACCGAGGCTGTTAATCTCGATAAAGAGTTTTATGGATTAGATCGGCTTTATCAAATCGTCTTAGAAAATCGTCATTATTCTGCTAGAAAAATCCAACAATTTGTGATTGATGATCTTCGCCAATTTATTGGCAATCAGAAGGTTTTTGATGATATTACATTAGTTGTGTTCAAGCAAAAATAGCTTGTTTCTATTGATTGCTTTCCTCATTCCACAATCCTTCGACTTTCACGCTAATCCGGGGAATGGGGTTTCAAACTAGAAACCTGATGACTCAACTGTTGATAATCTGAACGAAACCACTGCGGTAAACGGGAAATATTTTGAATTTGCAATTGTCCGGGGCGACAATATAATAATACCGCTAATAGGTATTTTATCTTGTCTATTTCATTGAGTCCTTGATTCATTTTAGACGCTAATGTTTTGATAAATTCCTGTTCTGAAGCCGTTAACACTTCTTGAGAAAACCCACTGTGTAATAAGGTTCGATAAGCTTGACCCACTGAACCTTGATAAATTGATTCTAATGTTGGAGATTCCAAACCCAACCAAAAATTAGCTAATTCTTGACGAATTTGACGTAACTCTTTAACAATATCAACATTAGACGGATCAATTCGATATAAATTTACACATCCGACTAACCGTTTTTGGAAGGCTTCTGTTTCAGATAACGCTTGATTTTCTGGAACAGAAACAGCCGCTTTTAATGCCGTTGATAGTTGAACTGTTTCCAGGTTTGAGGGATTTTCAAACACCCGTTTATAATCTTTCAATAACCATTCAGGTAAACGATGATCTGCATTAGCAACTAATATCTTACCCGGAGGATAATATAACATCAACACCATCAAAGAGTTTAAAGAATCAGACTGTTTGAGTCCAATCGCCTTTTGAGTCATCTCATGGAGAAACTTTTGTTCTTCTGGGGTTAAGGCTTCCCTTTGAATCCCTCGATTTAAAAGAATTTGATAACCTTTTCCTAGATCCATTCTATAGGTTTGTTCTAAATGATCAGGTGAAATTTTTAACCAGTGCTGCGCCATAACTTTCCGAATTTCTCGCAACTCATCAATGACGGATTCATTATTTCTTTCTAAATCATAACGATTGACTACATTAACTAAGCGGGATAAATACTGTTGTATTCCTTCTCGGCTATTCGCTTGAATAAATTGCTGATTTTGCTGCCAATTTTGAAATAATTGCTGAAAGATTACACCGATTTTATCCGAGTAGGTTCGACTCTCCAAAAATTCAGGATTTTGCTGCATTTTGTGTTGAATTTCCTGGCGTTTTTGTTGTCGGAGTTGCGGGTTATTAGCTAGGGTAATGGCTAAGTTAATATAGGCTGCTTCGCTATTAGTAATTAAATCAGGAATAGAGAGCGATCGCAACAATGAGGCAGCCATCAAAGACCGGAAAGATCCTCCATCTCTGGGGATAATTATCTGACCAGCTTGGGAGGTTTCAGAAGAATAAGAAGGAATAGAATCTCCATCTCGGACAATGGGAACTAAACCAACTTCTAAGGGATCAAGTAAAGATGTTACCCCAGAAAACGGATAGGAATCTAAATAAATATCCGCTAATTTCAAATATTCTTTAATATCTGAACGACTGGGTTGTTTTTGTAAGAAAATTAAGCGACGACTTTCTACCTCATATTGGGCAAGAACGCTTTGAAACTGCTTAATAAATGGAACCGTTGCATAGCGAGAACTCCAGTTCGGGTTAAAGGGATATAACACCAAGAAAGAGTTAGGAACTGCGGCTAAAATTTTAGCCCAAGTTTCTTGAACTTCTGGAATAATTTTATAAAAATTTGATCCTGAAATAAACATAATGGAATCATCAGGAATTCCTAACAAAGAACGATTAGGAATTCGTTGCGGTGCTTCAGGAGGAATTACAGAACAACTAAAACAATGTGCAGTCCCAGGAATTAATATTAATTTTTCTCGATATTGTTCTTGAGCATTTTCTTGAGGTTCGGTTAAAACCCCTGAGATATAATAATCAATACTTCCCATCCCACTGGTCACACAGGATGGGGTTGTATTGACTTGAATTCTGGCTAATTTATGCAATGCTAATAAAGTGACTGGATGAGAAACTGCGGTAATATTACTCCCAATCAGTAAAATATCTAAATCATGATTTCTAATCAAGTTCACTTGTTCAGTTAAATTACTCGGAAGTGAAACTAATTGCTCAACGCGACTTTTACAATACTGTTCTAAGGGATGATTATTGGCGTTTATAGTATATAAAATGACTTCAAATTGATTTCTATCTAAATATTCAAAAGTAGGTAATATGGCATAAGTTTCTGTTTGAGGATTAAAATGATTACTGAGAATTCCTAGACGAATTTTTTGACGACTGTTAGAACGTTGAGGAAATTCATAATCTAAAGCATGACCTAAACTTTTTAGGGCAAACTCCATAATTTCTGCCCGTTTAATATAAATATTTTTGAGATTTGCCGTATTAAAATATAACGGAATAAAGTTAGCAATTTGGGTAAATTTCCAAGCTAATTCTTTCCAAATTGGAAACTCAGGATTACTCATAAACCGCCCATGAGTATAGTTAATCCAATTTTCTACATAACGATAATAACGGTCAGCTTCTCCGACTTCCTGGAAAAATTGAGGAACTGCTAACATAAACTTAAAATAATCCTCTAAAAACCATTTAGGAATAGGAGCTTGAATATACCAGTCTTGAGGGAGGTGATACGGATAACAATATAAGGTCAAAGCTAATAAATACTGTAAGCCTTTTGGCTGGTTTAGTCCTGTTTTTAAGTAAGTACACCAGTCTTGAATGTGAGCTTTTTCTTGAGGGGTTAAAGCTTCATTTTTAAAACTACTATTCAATAAAATTTTATAAGCTTGACCGATTTCTCCTAAATAAACTTTTTCTAAATTTTGGGTTTCTAAACCTAACCAATATTGAGCCAAAATCTGCCGAATTTGGCGTAAGGGATTGATAACAGTGTTTGAATTAGGATTTGTTTTATATTCTTCAGTTAAACGAGAAACTTCTGCTAAAATTTGAGCCGGAGTCAAGGTTTTTATCTGGGCTTTTGGTTGTTTCGGGGGAGCGAATAAGGCAATAATTCCTTGTTTAATTGTATCAGATTGACTACAATTTAAAGCAGCTTGAATTTGAGCAATAACGGCTTTAGCTTCTCCCTGAGTTAACATTTGTTGTGCGGTACTAATGGCATATAAACCATAATGCTCTTTAGCTTTATTCGATAAATCCATCGCTTGATTTTCAGGAAGATAAGATTGAGAAATTTCAATTGATTTTAATGTATCTGTGATATTTTCTCCCCCTTGAATTAAGCGAGATGTCCAAGAACTTAAATGTAAACGGTAAGCGGCTAAAATTTGAGGTTCATAACCGATAGGATAATGAGCAGAAATTCTTGTCCACATTTCCCAATCAGCCGCTGATTTGGCTTGAGGACAAAACCCTCCTAATTGTTCATAAATACTCCGTTTTACCACCATTGAAGAGGGTTGAATGCGTTGAGAAACAGCAATGCGTTTGATCCAGTTTTCTAAAATTCCGGCTGTTTCTCGTTCTAAAGTAGAGATAGACCGTTGATGATTCTCACTATCTACATAATAATGACGACAAAATGCAGCCCCAATCTTAGGTTCTTTTTCAATAATATTTCTTAAGGTTTGATAAAATCCAGGTAAGACAAAATCATCATCATGTAATAGATGAATCCACTGTCCTTGAGCGCGTTCTAAACATAAATTAAAGATAGCCGTTTGACCAATATTAAGTTGAGAATGGCGATAAAATTTGATGCGATTTCCGCCTACTTTTTTAACAATTGCTTCTAGTTCAGCTTGCACTGAACTATCAGGACAATCATTAATCACTTCAATTTGCATTTCGTCTTCCCCTGGTGCTTGTTCCAGAACACTTTTCAGGGTTTGTTCTAAATAGTGAACTTTATTAAAGGTCGGAATCATCACTGACCAAAAGGGTCGCTTCAGATTAGAATTGAAAGGAGAAATCTGAGGAAAATCCCAGGGAGATTGAGAAAGACGAGTTAAACTTGCTTGAGTTTCTCTGGCTTTAGTTTCTTCATTTACAGAAGTTGATTGCTGATTAATTCCTTGTAAAGTTTCTTTTTCAGCTATTTCTAACAGGGTTGAACGCACAATATCCGCCATTTTTTTCCAAGAGAATTTTTGAGCTTGTTTAAATCCGGCTGCAATTAAAGCGTTTCGTTGTTCAGTATTTTGTATATTTTTAAGTTCCTGAGTCAGTTGATCAATATTATCTTCGTTGACATAAATAGCGGCGTTATCTGCAACTTCAATAATAGAACTATTCCGACAAGTGATCACCGGACAACCGCAAGCCATTGCTTCTAAAATCGGTAATCCAAACCCTTCATATTTTGAGGGGTAAACTAAAGCGATCGCACCGCAATAGGCTAATCTTAACTCTTGATCATTTAGCCTTAAAAGATGAATATTACTGTCAGGAATATATCCCTGGAGTTCTTTCTCTAACTGAGGTTTTCCCCCAATACAAACAATATCATAGCTTTGAAAATCATCTAACCGGGATAAAGATTGAAACAATAAAATCGAGTTTTTATAACCCTTGGGACTAATCCGATCGCCAATAATAATAAAATAGGGTCTTGATAAATGATATTGCTGTTTAAATCGCTCAATTTCAGTTAAAGTTGCGGGAGTAAAAATCTCATCGACTCCACTATAAGCAACTTGAATAGGTTTATTAGTAACTTGTGGGAAAATTTTAACTAAATCCTGGGCGGTATTTTGAGAAATGGTAATAAACCCTGAAGCGTGTAAAATTCCACGATGTTTTTCTCGCCACATCGGTTCATCTAAATTTAGACCTATGACTTCAGGAATCATATCATAACCCATAAATACCGATGGGGTACTGATAGGAGTCGTATAATAAGTAGAAATAAATAAATCAGCTTTTTCTTGATCACAAATTGCTTGTAACAGTTGGCGATCACGCTCAGTATTAGCATAGTCATATAGAGGAATAGAGCGATAAATAATTCCAGGGATTTTCGGTGCAGTTCCTTGCCGATCTAATACAATAATTTGTTGACAAAAATCTCCCGTTGACCATTCTTTCAGTAAGGCTTTCCAAACTCTGGCAATTCCGGTATTATTAAATTGAAAAAATACGCCATCAATAATAATTTTAAATAACTTAGACTCTTGAGAAAAGCCTTGTTTTTTTGAACTCCCCATTAAATTAATTTCTAAGGTTTCTGAAGGGTTCAAGACGTTTCCCTTGCGAAACCAAACCCCTGTGTAGTCAATCTGATGAAGTCTAAAAGATTCTTGTTTGAGCTTTTCAAACTCATGAATTGCCTTTTTACACCCTTCCCAATGACCATAATCATCAATTTGAATCATTCCCAAAGAAACAACATTATCATAGAGATTATTGAAGATATCTAAAGTAGAATCATACCAATCTCCATCCGCGTGCAAAAAGGCAATATCACCAATTTCTTTCCGATATAAAGGCAATGTTTCACAAAATAAACCGGGGACTGGTTTAATAATAGATTGGACATCTAAAAGCTGACAAACCTTGCCTAAGTTCTCCCGAATTGGAGCCCCTAAAGTCCCAGCACCAAAACCTGTTTGATTCGCTGGAATTCCCTGATGAAGATCAGCATCACTGGGATCGGGCATTCCTTCAAATGTATCAAAAGCATAGACAAAACGGGGGCGCAAAGTGTAACGTTTAATCACCGTTGCTAATAAAGCCGATCCGCCTCCTTTATAGACTCCACACTCAACAAAATTGCCTGGAATATCCTCTAAACATACTTTTTTTGCTAAGGAATAAAGAGAGAATAATCGTTCATAACTTAACAGAGTATAAGGTCTGACGATAGACAAAATTTCTTGAAATTCCTGTTCTGAATTATCAATAGCTCTATCGCTAACCCGATAATTCATTAAATGGGTTGGCAATTGCCAATTCACGTTAGAATCTGGTTGGTGCATCACAGGTTCTACATTTCCTCGCCAAGCCACTCCCATAATTTGCATCGTTTGATATATCATCGTATTCCATCCTTTGTCTCTCAAATAATGCAAGCCTTCAGCTACATCAGGAGAAGCCAAATCATGAAATAGAATCATGGCATTTTCTTCAGCATACTTTTCACAGGCGATCGCATCCTGAAGGGGGCCAGGAGATTCATGATTTCCATCAATAAAAATTAATGACCATTTCTTTTGTGATTGATTTGCGAGTTCCTCGACTTTTTGGGGACTATAACCCGCCCATAAATTAATCTGATTTAAAACCCCACTATTTCTCAACGAACTGGTTACACTGTTATAAATCTCTGCATTATCAAGGATCGGATCAATCACATCTAATTGGACTCCAGCCAGTCCTAAATGACAAGCTGACCATCCCATCCAACAGCCAATTTCCAAGGCATTTTGATGCTTAAATTTTAGGGCTGTGTTGTAAAGAATTTGAGCTTCATCTCGACTTAAAAATCCTATTGTTGGTTGCCGACGATCTACATACCAGTTATGGGGAATATCCCCTCGCAAATAGGGCCAAGAACATCGAGCCGGATTTCCGACTATTATATTAGGAAAATATTGATCAGGTTGAACAATTTTTAATCCAGGGGAAACATAATCTTTTTCCGGTAATAAAGCTCGTTCGATCACTGAAATGGTTTCCTGAATCATTCTTTCTTCCTTAAACATTTTTTCGGCTCGCTTTTTACAATTCATTCCTATCCTTTGGCGTAACTCTGCGTTCATTGCCCAATTTTTGAGAATGTCACAAAGCTCTCTAACCGTAGCTTTTGAGTTATGTTTGGGGTCAGCAATTAATTGACCCGTGTTTCCTAATTCTTCAGGAATTCCACTAACGGCTGTTGCAATTACAGGCAATCCTTTAGACATAGCTTCCATAACCGATAAAGGCATTCCTTCTAATTCTGAAGTGAGTATAAAAATATCAGCTACATCTAACAATTGAGAAACATTTTTTTGCTGTCCTAAAAACTTAACTTTATCCGTAATTTTTAACTGTTTAACTGTTTCTTGAAGTTCAGTTTCAAACTCAGGTTCAAAAACACCCCCACCCACCCAAATAAAATAGAGATGATTCCATACCGGAGTAGATCTCAACTGTTCAATGGCTTGCAATTGATACTGATAGCCTTTGCGTTTTTCGATCCGGGCAGAGGTCAAACAAACCACCGCATCTAAAGGAATTTCCAGTTTTCGGCGTAAGTTTTCATTAATTAATGGGTTACGGGGGGTAAAGTAATTTGAGGGTCTGCCGTAGTAAATCACTTGCCCTTTATTCTTGGGAAGCCTAAACAGTTTGTGGAGTAAACTTAAATTGTTTTCAGAAACAGCAATAACGGATCGAGCTTTGTTGTAGTGATGAAATAATTGATCTAACTGGTGATTAACTTGAACGGCTAGATGAGGCTCAACTAATCCTTCTACAATAATATAAGGAAGATTGATTTCTGTAGCAATCTGTTTTATAATTAAGTTAGAAAAAGGGTTGGAATTGCTACAAATCAGCAAGTCAATTTTTTCGAGTTGTTTTCGGATTATCAATCGTAAATTTTGACTGTCTTGAGATAAATTTGAATAATCAATCCCAATATGTTTAATACCCAGTTCTTGCTGTTGAGTTACAAATTGAGTATAGGTTTGATGGTAGGGTGAAGCGTGTAGAGATATGACCTCAAAACCGGTTTTAGCTAATCCACATAAAAGCGAGTGATTATACTGAGCAACTCCACCCACCCCAGGATCATCTGTAGATAATAAAATTCTCTTCATGCCCACACCTACTCAAAAAATTTGCTGAATCATTGACGAGTGAAAATGCTCAATCTCCACCCTATATCTTAAATGAAGCTTACATCCCCTGATCACAGGATCTCTAGCCTTACCCCCTACCTGGATGAAAAATACGTTAAGATTAGTAACAATAGCATAAGAATACCAGAGTCCTGTGGACTCACAGCAACAGTAGGAGGATAGACCTCGGTGAACAAACGCTGGAGAAATGCAGGGTTATACGCCCTGCTCGCCATTGTCGTCTTAGCATTAGCAACCGCCTTTTTTGACAAACAGCCCCAAACGCGGGAAAGCTGGAAGTATAGTACCTTTATTCAAGAAGTCAAGAGTAATAAAGTTGAACGGGTCAGCCTGAGTTCTGATCGTTCCAGAGCCTTAGTCACGGCTCAAGATGGGAATAAAATTTTAGTGAACCTCCCTAACGATCCTGAACTGATCGATATCCTGACTCAAAATAATGTTGATATTTCGGTTCTACCCCAGAACGATGATAGCTTTTGGTTTAAAGCCCTCAGCAGTCTGTTCTTCCCCGTTTTGCTCTTAGTGGGTTTATTCTTTTTATTGCGTCGCGCTCAGAATGGCCCTGGTAGCCAAGCCATGAACTTTGGCAAGTCCAAAGCGAGAGTGCAGATGGAACCCCAAACCCAAGTCACCTTTGGGGATGTGGCGGGTATTGAACAAGCTAAACTCGAACTCAGCGAAGTGGTAGACTTCCTGAAAAATGCTGATCGGTTTACGGCTGTCGGTGCGAAAATTCCCAAAGGGGTGTTATTAGTCGGCCCCCCAGGAACCGGGAAAACCCTGTTAGCCAAAGCTGTTGCGGGTGAAGCCGGAGTTCCGTTTTTTAGTATTTCCGGTTCAGAATTTGTGGAAATGTTCGTCGGGGTCGGTGCATCCCGCGTTCGTGACTTGTTTGAACAAGCCAAAGCCAATGCGCCTTGTATCGTCTTTATCGATGAAATTGACGCCGTTGGTCGTCAACGGGGGGCTGGTTTAGGAGGGGGTAACGATGAACGGGAACAAACCCTGAACCAGTTATTAACGGAAATGGATGGGTTTGAAGGTAATACGGGAATTATTATTATTGCCGCCACGAACCGTCCCGATGTTTTAGATGCTGCTTTAATGCGTCCAGGTCGGTTTGACCGCCAAGTCGTTGTTGACCGTCCCGACTATAACGGCCGTTCAGAAATTCTCCGGGTTCATGCACGGGGTAAAACCTTGGCTAAAGATGTGGACTTGGACAAAATTGCCCGTCGGACTCCTGGGTTTACTGGGGCGGACTTATCCAATTTGTTGAACGAAGCCGCAATTTTAGCCGCCCGTCGCAACTTGACGGAAATTTCAATGGATGAAGTTAATGATGCCATTGACCGGGTGTTAGCGGGGCCTGAGAAGAAAGATCGGGTGATGAGCGAAAAACGTAAAACCCTTGTGGCTTATCACGAAGCGGGTCACGCTTTAGTTGGGGCGTTAATGCCAGACTATGACCCCGTACAGAAAATTAGTATTATTCCTCGTGGTCGGGCTGGGGGGTTAACCTGGTTTATGCCCAGTGAAGAACGCATGGACTCCGGTTTATTCAGTCGCTCTTATTTGCAAAATCAAATGGCCGTCGCCTTGGGTGGTCGGGTGGCTGAAGAAATTATCTTTGGGGAAGAAGAAGTTACGACAGGCGCTTCTAATGACTTACAACAGGTGACTCGTGTTGCGCGTCAAATGATTACTCGCTATGGCATGAGCGATCGCCTTGGCCCGGTGGCTTTAGGTCGTCAACAAGGTAATATCTTCCTGGGACGGGATATTATGTCAGAACGGGATTTTTCCGAAGAAACCGCCTCTGCCATCGATGAAGAAGTTCGTCAACTGGTGGATGAAGCTTATAAACGGGCTAAACAAGTATTAGTAGAAAACCGCCATGTTCTGAATCAATTAGCGGATTTGTTAATTGATAAAGAGACGGTAGATGCGGATGAACTGCAAGACTTATTAGCCAATAATGATGTAAAAATGGCTGCGATCGCTTAATTAAAAGGTTCAATATTAAAGCGATTTAAAAAGAACAGGGCTGGATTTCTCAACCGAAAAACAGCCCTGTTTTTTATTAAAATTAGTCGGGGGTTTTGATCAGACTTTAACCGCGTTTGAATTAACGTAGAAAGCAACTCACAAGCCACAAAATCGTAAAAGTGATTAGAGAAATAAACTGTTCTACTGCTAAGGGTGTTCCAATCAATGAACTGAGTAAACTCCCCAACAACAACCCCGTAATTAAACCTGTCACCGTTAATAAAACGGCTCGACCAAACTTATTTTCTTTGCGGTTGAGAAAATACAGACAAGATCCAACCCCCAAGGCTAAGGTCAGCGTTAAAATTGAGTCGGGCGAACCGGGATATAAACTTAAACCCCCTAACGCCGCATAAATTCCCGATGGCCATAGCAGATCAGCACGGCTAGGAGTATCCAGCAGTTGTTGTAACCAATTGGGTTTTTTGTTCGCTGGAGGTTGCAAACCGGGCGGGGGAGTTGGGGTCGCTCGTTCAGGAAAACGAATCCGTTCAGGGACTTTAATTTTGCCCTCTTGTCGCAGTTTTAGCCGATCCATCAAAATGGCATCATAAGCTGCTTCAATGGATTCAAGCAGCTTACGTTCACCACTATATTGTTGTTTTAGGCGATCCCGGGCTTCCTGAATTTCATCAAAGGAGGCATCAACGGTAACCCCAAGCTGTTCGTAGGGACTTTGCTCGCTCATCGGACTTTTATTTATACCGTTTTATTAACTGTAAGCTTAACTCAATCTCTATCCAAAGCGTTGCTCTGTTGAGAGACTTTCACTGTTACTTCCATATTAAATGATTTTGCCGTAGGGGTGGCGTCCCTCCCAACCCTCTTGACATCTGGGGTGGAAGCAACGCCACTCCTCATTATTGGCTGACAATTCCTGACCATTGGACTTTTTTTAAGTTGTCTCGGCGGTAGGAGAAGAAGGCATTGGGGTCTTGATAGGTACAATAGGGAGCGATGGCGATTTGGTCGGGTGTAATCCCTAACTGTTCTAGCTGTAAGCGATTAAACCGTCGTACATCTAAGCGAACTTTATGGGGTTCAGGGTCGGGAAGTAAGGGGGAATTGGGGAGTTGATAGATGGGTTCTAATCCTTCTGCTTCGGTATCGAAAGCCAGACTTTCAGCTAACTGTGTGGCGACATCTAAAGAAACTTGATACACTTCCCCGGAAATAGCTGGCCCTAAAGCCACTCGTAAATCCTCTAATTGACTACCGACCGCTTGGAAATGTGCGATCGCTTCAGGAACAATTTTAGCAGCCGTTCCTCGCCATCCCGCATGAACCGCCGCCACTTTTCCGGTTTGAGTATCTGCAATTAACACCGGAACACAATCTGCTGTCGCCACCCAAACGGCTTCTGAGGAATTTTCTGCAAATAAACCATCGGCTTCCAAAAGGAGAATATCTTCTGCGGTTGAAGGCTCCAGAGGATCTACAGTTCCCGTTTTTAATACTACATTTCCATGCACTTGTTTAACTCGATACACTGGAACTGAAGGTTGTAGAACATCAACTAAATCGGAGGGTGTGCGAGGACTAAAGGAACGGGTAAAAAAGCCGTGTTGCCAATCTTTAAGCAAATTACAAGTTAAATAAGGTAATCCATCCCAGCTTTGCCAGTGCCAAGTGTGCATAAAATTACGATTAGGAGATATTGCTACTAAAAACTGCTTTGATTTTAACTGAAGTTAAACAATTTGCTGTGACCCTAAATTTATCTCGTTTACAATCTGCTTTACAAACCTTGATGGAGACGCGCCAGGGCACGTCTCTACTACCAACTATTCATTATTTTGATACTTTAGTTTCTACAAATCAAACGGCTTGGGAACTGTTAGAACAAGGTGAACCAGCAGGAACCGTTGTCATCGCTGGACAACAAACGGCCGGACGGGGACAATGGGGCCGACAATGGCAGTCGAGTCAGGGGGGGTTATTTTTGTCAAAAACCTTGGTTCTCAAGCTCTCTGTGGCTCAACAAGCCCAATTAACCATCTGTTCTGCCTGGGGTATAGCCACTATTTTGCGCGATCGCGGTTGTCCGGTTCAACTCAAATGGCCGAATGATTTAATTTTAAATCAGCGCAAATTGGGGGGAATTCTCACCGAAACCAAAATTTCTCAACATTATATTACCCAAGCGGTGATCGGAGTTGGCATCAACTGGAGTAACGTTGTTCCTGAAATCGGGATTAATTTACAAAGGTTTTTTGCTGATTCTGCAACAGCCTCTTCGATTCAATCCCTAGAATTTTTAGCAGCATTAGTTTTACTGGGATTAGATTTAGGCATTCAACAATTATCTAGTGCTACTATTAACAAAGTCTTAACGGATTATACCCATCTGTTAACCTGTATCGGCAAGCCGATCTCGATTGCAGATCAACAGGGTGTGATTGTCGGTATTTCGGAACAGGGAAACCTCCGAGTGGGTCTGTATCCCCAAACCGAAATCGGGTTTTCTCAAGAAATTGACCTGAAGCCCGGTACAATAAGTGTCGGCTACAGTTAAAACGGTTAGATCATCAATGGTTGTGTGAGGAAGATGACGGAACCCAGTTACCCCCTTAAAAAATATTCATCCCCCAAAACCCGACCCGGGCATTTACAGCAGTGGTCAGGACGTTATGCTCTCTTGGGTTTAAGTTGTCTGAGTGGTTTAGTGCTCTTGAGTAGCCGTGTCATTGCTACGGATGAGTTTTCGATTCCTGTAGAGAGTGAACCGATGGAAACCGTTGCTCCCGTAGCACCTGAAACGACTACAGAATATAGTGATCCTGCCTTTGTTCCTGATGCTGAACCCCCGGTTGAACCGGAAGTTACTTATAGCGACCCTGCACCCGTTACGGATAACTTTATAGAACCTGATCCCTATTATTCTGAACCCGCCCCAGAATCAACTTATTATCCTGAAACCGAATATAATTCCGAACCATCGGAACCGGAAATCCCTAATATTGTCCCGCCACCGCCAGAAGAAATTGTTTTACCAGACCCACCCCCCGCAGCAGATTCTCCGGCGAATGCTTATATTGATCCAACGGAGTACCAAGTGGGTGCAACGGATGGGTACGAAGCTCCCTCTAGTGTTGTATTTTCAGAACGTTCAACCGGATGTGAAACGGCGTTACAGTTGGGACAATCGGCGGGAGATTTATGCTCCCCAGTCTACCCGTCTGAACTTTATCAAGCAGAAAATAATCCAGTTCCCAATATAGAAAATACTCCCTATATTGGTAATACTCCCTATATTGGCAATACTCCCTATATTAGCAATAGTCCCTATATTGGTAATAGTAATAACTCAATTCCTAACCCCTTAGTTAATCCGGGAACGGTCGCTTCTGACTCTAATGGGTTTGTTGCTAACTCCTCACCGACGTTTGCGGGAGGTTCTGAAGAAAGTTATACCTCTTCTTGGCAACCTGAACCTGTTGATTATGGTTATGGTGGGTCATATTCTGGAGAAGTCGCTGTTAGTGGGTTTAGTCCGATTCAAGTCGGCCCACTTGCAGTCAGCAGCATGAGCAATTCGGGTTTGGCTTATTATAATCGCACCCAACGACCTGCGGCGGTTCGGGGAAATGGCGATACTAGCGTTCTTTTCCCCTTGAGTATTCCAGCACCGATTACTTCGTTGTTTGGTTGGCGACAACATCCGGTTCTGGGTTATGGCCGTTTTCACACGGGGATTGATTTAGGGGCTGATGAAGGCACTCCTGTTGTGGCGTCCTATTCGGGTCAGGTATCCATTGCAGATTGGTTAGGCGGTTATGGGATGGCCGTTGTCCTCAATCACACGGAAAAGTCTCAAGAAACCCTCTATGGTCACTTATCCGAACTGTTTGTGAAACCGGGAGAAACCGTTAAACAGGGGGAAGTGATTGGACGAGTGGGAAGTACCGGGATGTCAACGGGGCCCCATTTACACTTTGAGTTGCGGAAACTGACCAGTCAAGGATGGGTTGCTATTGACCCGCGTAATGATATTGAAGTGGCACTGGCTCAATTATTAAATACGATGAAGGTGGCGGAAGTTCCTTCGTCGGAGTTTATTGCCAAATTAGCAGAAAAAACGAAGGATGCAGAAACCGGAACACCTAAATTACCGCCTCTACCTCCTGGTATTGATGTGATGATTCCTAATTTAGAGCCTCCAACCCTTAACTTTGGATTTGCCGAAAATATTAAAAGTCCAGGGTAGAGTTTAAAAATAAATCTCATACTGCATTGGTACTAATCAGTCCTTAAAACCCTTAATTTTTAATCTTTTCGACATAACCCCATAAACTATAATCCCGACTTAACCAACCGTGAAAAAATGCCATTTGACTGGGATTTTCTTGAACCCGTTTATAACGATATAAAATCCGTTCATTCACGATTTGTAAGGCAGTATATTGGTTATTGCCACGTTCTAAAGCTTCACGGGTTTGTTGATCAAAGGTTCCGGTTTGAGGCAGTCCTAATGCTTGTTGTAGAAAGGTAATTGAGTTATTAATTCCAAAGTTAACCGCAGTATCAAACATCACAATTGCTAAAGCCGGGTGCATTTTTGCAGATTCACTTCCCTGCCAATAACTATTATAAATTTCGATTAATTCAGTTTCAGACATTTGGCTGACATCTAAGCCCGGTAAACCTCGGCGAGACCGATAAGCATCATATTCAGCTTGGGTAATTCCTCGGTAAGTTCTCCCCCCAATATCGGCGGGATGGTCGCTTAATCCCCCTTCAAAATAAAGGGTAAATCCTAACGCTGCATTGAATAATTTGGTTTCATAATCACTTCTAATTTTATTCCTAGCCCAACTTTGGCTCCCAATCGCTACGGAAAATGCTAAGGTGAGTAACACCATTCCGGTGATCGCTTGGGGTTTGAGTTTGGCTTTGAGTTGTTTAGGAAGCATTTGCTGCCAATTCCAATTCATCAGTTTAGAGGGGATCAAAGTTACCATAATCCTATTTAGCGCAGTCCAGACCGACAAGTCACAGTCTAGGATAACAGATCCGTGGACAGTTAGCTGTTAACAGTTGACCGTGTACATTAAAAATCGTGATAACTGTAAAAAATGAGCCAGACAGTAGTATCCTAGTTTCTACACTAGGGTCAACCCACGAGTGTCAATAACTGATAACTGATACAAGAGTGCGGAGTGCGGAGTGCGGAGTACGAAGAAATAACGCGCCCCGCACTCCGTACCTCGCACTTCGCACTCTTACTGATAACTGATAACTGATAACTGATAACTGATAACTGATAACTGATAACTGATAACTCAATGTCCGTGAATCCGAATCAATCCTCTGATCCCGTTATTATGCAGCCTAATAGTCCCCAAGGGTGGACAGAAGTGGCGGAACGTTATTATGCTCAGAAATTGTATGCTGAGGCGATTACCGCGTGTCAACAGGCGATCGCGATGGAACCGAACTGGGCGTTAGCTTATGTGACGATGGGGAATATTTATCAAGCCCAAAGTCAACTGCAAGAGGCGATTCGTTCCTATCAACAAGCTTTACAAATTAACCCCAATTTAGCCCAAGCCCATGCTAATTTGGGAAGTATGTTTTACCGACAAGGACAACTAGAATTAGCGATTAAAAGTTATCGCCAAGCAGTGAATTTACAACCGGATTTAGCCGCTGTTCATTGGAATTTAGCCAAAGTTTTAAAACACTTAGGACAGGATGCAGAAGCTCAAGTTTCAGAACAACGGGCTTTAGCTTTAAATCCGCAATTGGGTGGGGCTGAAGTTCTATTTAATCAAGGGAATCAATTGGCGCTCCAAGGAAAAGTAGAAGAGGCGATCGCAACTTGGAAAAAAGTGATTGAATTGAAGCCGGATTTTGCAGAAGCCTATGGTCAAATGGGAATGGTGTTACGACATCAAGGCAAATATAAAGAAGCCATTCCGGTCTTAGAAAAAGCCATAGAACTCAAACCGAATTTGCCCTTAGCTCATCAACATTTATGTGGAATTTACCGCGATAGTAGTAATTTAGCAGCCGCCCGAAAAGCGGTGGATCGGTATGTGGAATGTTGTGGTGAAATTGATCCGATCATGGCGGCAATTTATAATATTAGTACCTATCAAGTATCGGGGTTAAATTATATTGCTAAAGAGCGTTTTTTGAAGTTAGAATCTCAACTTTATTCTAAATTAGATCGAACCACTTTAGTAGAAATTAAATCTCTTTACTCTAATTTACTGTTTAGTATGCCCTATTTAAGGGATGATTTGAATAAAAATATTAAGCTTCATCATCGAATTACGAAACGATATATTGAGACTATTCTTAAACCGAAATATCCACAAGTTTCGGATCAGATTCCTGCCTCATTTCCCCACTCTCCCTTAAGAATTGGGATTTTATCGAACCATTTTAATCGCCATTCGGTCGGGTGGTGTAGTTTAGATGTGTTGCGGGAGTTATCGAATTTATCGGTTAATCTTTATCTCTATTGTACGGATCGCCTACAAACAGATGATCGCACACCGTTATTTGAAGCGATCGCCCATAAATTTTTTATTCCCAAATATTATCCCAATGGCTTACCCACACCGGAAGAAATTATTCAAGAAATTAAGACGGATGAAATTGATATTCTGTTAGATTTAGATGCCTTAAGTTTACCGATTCATGCTGATATTTTTTATCAAAAACCCGTTCCTATTTGTATTTCTTGGTTAGGGTTTGATGCGTTACAAATTTCTAATCAAACTTATTTTTTAGGGGATTCCTATACTCATCCTCAAGGAACTGAAAAATATTATACAGAACAATTGTTACGGATGCCAAACTCGTTTATGGCAGTTTCGGGTTTTAATCGAGATTTAGTTGAACCGATTAAAGTTCGACAATCTTACCGCATTAGTTCTGATCAAATTGTTTATTTATGTGTAGCTTCGGGTCGGAAATTTAATGCTGAATTAGCAAAAGCTCAAATTGAAATTCTCAAACAGGTTCCTGATAGTATTTTAATTTATAAAGGTTTGGCGGATCAAGACGTTGTGATTTCAACCTATCGCCAAGTTTGTGATGCGGTGGGGGTGGGAAAACATCGGATTAAATTCTTACCTCGTTTTCCCCAGGAGGAAGAACACCGAAAAATTTATGCGATCGCCGATATTCTGTTAGATTCCTATCCCTATAATGGCGGAACTCATACCTTAGAAGCATTATGGTTTAATGTTCCGGTGGTGACTCGAAAAGGAGAACAATTTTTATCGCGGATGGGTTATTCTTTCTTACAAGGATTATCAATTCAAGAAGGAATTGCTGAGTCTTGGAAAGACTATATTAACTGGGGAGTACGTTTAGGTCAAGATCAAGCGTTAAGAAAATCCGTTCAACAAAAGTTAATTCAATCTAAGCAATCTGAACCTTTAGCTCCGCTTTGGAATCCTCAACAATTTGCTCAGGATTTATATGATATTTTACAGCAATTAACGGTTAAAAAATCCTAGGGTGCGGCGGATTGATCCTGGCATTTGTTCGGTTGTCAATTCCGCCTAATGTACCCTAGCGTTAATCTGGATTAAGAAGCAAGGGCTATCTTTAAGTGGATTAAGCGTTCACGGGACTCTTGTTTAACTAACCCATCAATCGCTGCATTTTGTAATCGAATAAACGCTTCAAAATCTTCTTGGCTATATTTGGTGGTTTGTAACAATTGTCTAAGTTCTTCTTCAACGTTTAGAGTTAAATAACCTTGTTCTAAAGCTTGGTTAACCAGCTTATGGATTGCACCCATACTCAATAATTCTCCTAAATCTCAATAAAAAACTTAACCTCTGAAAGAATTTCTAGGTTATTAAAAGCGACAAGCACATTTAGATGGAAATACGAGGAACTCAAAAAATTGTTTGCTTTTCCGTGATTTTCAAGGGTTTAAAACCTCTATTTTTATTGTGATCAATTACAGGAACAGTAGAAAAAAAAGATGTTAAATTATTCCAGGCTTATAGATTGCTGTATCAAAACAGACATTTCCTGAACAGGCAGTTTTGTGGGTAGAGGGTATCTTTAGTTTATCTCAATTTTTCTGAAATGGCGAGTCTAACTCCAATAAACTCATAATGATGAGTTCAGGAAATTAAGGACGATTCCAAACCTTCACTTGTCCATCCCATCCGCCACTGACTATAGTTTTACCATCAGGACTAATAATTACTGCATTAATGTAACCAGAGTGACCTTTTAAATTGCCTTTTAATTGACCCGTTGCTAAATCCCATAGTTTCACCGTTTTATCCCAACTTCCACTAATTAAGGTTTTACCATCCGTCGTGATTACGATTGACCAAACCCCATCGGTATGACCGCTTAAACGACGAATAGGTTGACCTGTTTTTAATTTCCATAAAGCAATTGTTCCATCTGCACTTCCACTGGCTAAGGTTTCACCATCAGGACTAATGGCTAAGGATAAAACGGATAATTCATGACCTTTTAATGTCCGAATTAATTCTCCGGTTTCGATATTCCAAAGTTTAATACTACTATCTTTACTTCCACTGACTAAAATTTTACCATCGGGACTAAATGCGATCGCATCAACTAACTGTTCATGTCCGATAAAGGTTTTCAAGAATTGACCCGTTTTAGCATCCCAAAGTTTAATGGTTTTATCCCAACTTCCACTAGCGATTTTTTGACCATCAGGACTCAACCCAACAGCTAAAACCGCACTATTATGGGCTGGAATCGTTTGAATTAAGGGTAATGTTGCTGATTTTAATCCGGTGGCTAAATCCCAAATTTTAATCAATCCATCTTCACCCCCCGTGACTAAATATTGACTATCTCGACTGAGGGTAATACTATGAATAGATCCTTGATGAGCACTTAGGGTGCGAGTTAGTCCACTGGTGGTCACATTCCAAATCGAAAGGGTGCCATTACTATTTCCAGTAATAATATAAGGAAAAGATAACGCTAAGGCTAAAATTTCTCCTGATTGTTCTGTAATTGTTGTTGCTAAAGAAAAAGAATTATTCACCGCAGCAACGGTATTAGGAGGGTTGGCGGGAGAATTTAGATCACGATTAGTGGTGACAGGTGCAGAATTATTTGGGGGGGTGGGAATTGAAGATAATCTTGCGGTTTTTCGCCAATCTAAAAAATAATTAATTGGGATTCCCGCCGAAACAATTTTATCGGGATTTGTACCTAACTGAACAATTCCATTGACTCCAATTACCTTTCCTTCGGGATCTAAAATTGGGCCGCCACTCATTCCACTTCTGACTAAATTCGTGTAAACTAAACTATATCCTAAACGGGGTTGTTGACGTTCGCTGAGGGTTCCATTGGTACTTAAAAAAAGTCGCTGTCCGAGGGAACTTCCTGAACGGGGCCATCCGGCTACATAGATGGAACTCCCCGGCTGAATTTGATTAGAATCAGCAGAAATTGCCACAGGATACCGTTGGGAACTACTAAAGGGAATTAAGGCTAAATCGAGGTTAGGAAGTTGTTGAATTAAACTATAATAAACAAAGTGGCGTTTACCATCGGAGGTGACAATTTCATAGTCTCCCACACGATTAACAACGTGCCAATTGGTTAACACATAATAAGTATTTCCTTGCTTTTCTACAATAAATCCCGATCCGCCTTTTGGGCCATCAATTCTAACGGTAATTTCTCCCGCAATGGTATTGACTTCGGCGGGAGATAAGGCAATTTCTTGAGGGGTAGAGATGGGGAAAGGAAAAGACTGAGGGAGAACCGGAATCGCAAGACTCATCAAGGGAATACTGAGAACAATTGCACCCCGGTTTTGATGGAAAATTTTAATAAAATTTTTCAGTAAATTCATATTAAATCAAACTTATTCAATCTTAAGATATGATCGAGTTTAACGTAAGATCGGCGTTGATTGCGACAACCCTGATGAGTGCCTTGTTAGGATGTGCTTCGGGACAATCTTCTTCAACCTCGGATTCAAAAATTCCCCAAAAGTTTGTTGCTGTGACTCAAATTGTAGAACATCCGTCTTTAGATGCGACCCGGAAGGGAATTCAAGATGAATTAGCAGCGGCTGGATTGAAAGCCGGAGAAACCTTAAAATGGGAGTGGGAAAGTGCCCAAGGCAATCCTTCAACCGCAACCCAAATTGCGAATAAATTTGTGGGGGAAAACCCGGATGTAATTGTTGCAATTGCGACTCCTTCCGCCCAAGCTTCGGTAGCCGTCGCAAGAAATATTCCGGTAATTTTTGCGGCTGTTACTGACCCTTTAGGGGCAAAATTAGTCAATAATTTAGAAAAACCCGGAGGGTTAGTAACGGGAGTAACGGATTTATCTCCGATTAACAAACAGCTTGATTTAATTCAAGAAATAACTCCAACGGTGAAACGATTAGGGGTAATTTATAATGCTGGGGAAGCGAACTCGGTTTCCTTAGTAGATTTATTGAAAATAGAAGCGACAAAACGGGGATTAACAGTGGTGGAAGCGACTGCAAATCGGTCAAGTGATGTGGCAACTTCTGCCCGGAGTTTAGTGGGGAAAGTGGAGGCGATTTATATTCCAACGGATAATACCATTGTATCCGCTTTAGAGTCAGTAATTCAAGTGGGAATTGACAATAAAATTCCGATTTATGCCGCCGATACGGATTCAGTTAAACGGGGAGCTATGGCAGGATTAAGCTTTAATTATTATGATGTCGGGCGACAAACGGGAAAGGTCGTCTTACAAGTTTTAAAGGGGGAAAGTCCGGGGAATATTCCCGTAAAATCTGTTGAGAAACTCCAACTCTTTATTAATATGAAATCAGCGACAGCAATGGGGGTAAAAATTCCTGAATCTGTGTTAAGAAAGGCAGATCAAAAGATTGAGTAGAAGGGGAATCAAGTTTCCTATAGTTCACTAGCTTTGATCAGAGGTAAACGGACAATAAAGGTGGTTCCAATCCCGATTTGACTATCAACCCAAATTTTACCTCTGTGAGCCTCTACACAATGTTTAACAATGGCTAAACCTAACCCTGTACCGGGTATAGACCCTACATTTTTAGCGCGATGGAAGGGTTCAAAGAGTAGGGGAAATGAATCGCTCGGAATTCCAATGCCTTGATCTTGAATACAGAAATCAATGGTTTGATTTTGAACCACTACATCAAATTGAATGCTGTGAGATTGCGGAGAATATTTAACGGCATTTTCTAATAAATTCATTAAAATTCTTCTTAATAAATTAGAATCCACAACAACGTCTTTAAAACTCAATTTTAAATCCAGATTAATTTGATAGTTTTCACCCGAAGTTAAGTGTATTTCTTCAACTAATTGGTGACAAAAAACATCTAAATTGATCACACTCGGTTGATATTGAAGTTGACCGGAATCCGCTTCTCCAATTAATAAAACTTCATCTAATAATTGAGCCATATTTTTACTAGCAGACCGAATCCGTTGAAATAAAGTCACTTTTTTTTCTTGGGATAATTTCTGCTCATAATCTTGCAGTAATACGGTGGAAGCCAAAATCGTATTTAAAGGATTTTTAATATCATGAGAAATCATGGAAACAAATTCAGATCTCAGTTGATTTTGTTCCTGAGCTTTTACTAATTCTTGGGTACTTTCTTGGACACGCATTTCTAAAGCTTGATTCATCGCTTTTAAACTTTCCAAGGTATGCTTTCGTTCAATGGCATAGCGCAAAGAACGCACTAAAACGGTTCCATTGATTTGTCGTTTAATTAAATAATCTTGTGCCCCCTGACGCACCGCCCTAATGGCTAATTCATCGTCATTGGTATTCGTTAAAACGACAATCGGTAAACTGGGTATTTTTTCAATCAAACGCGCTAAGGATTCTAACCCTTGACTATCGGGAAGGGTTAAATCTAATAAAACGACATCAAAAATCGTGTTCTCTAATTCCTTTAAGGCTTCTCCTAGACGTTTAACATGAACCACACTGAAGGGTTGACACAGAGAATCTTTCAACAATTCCTGCAAGAATCGCGCTTCAGCGAGGTTGTCTTCAATCAACAAGATTTTCACTGAACTAGCGGGCCTCATCGTTGAATTGCTCCCCTCCCTTCCTAATAAGGAGAAAGATGAAGAAGAGGCAGAATAAAGAACATAGGAACTTGGACTTTTCGTAGGTTCGCAATAGCGAGGTAAACTTTCTGAATCTACGGAAAATACATACTGAGCTTCTTGTTTCTTCCAAGTTCCTTCAGGGTTCCAAATTTGCCGCATTATTAATCCTTCTCCTACTTAAAAGGATAATTTAATCACAAGGTAAGGTAACAGTTTTCAGCCAAAATTCTTCTATTCCTCGCACAATTGTAAAAAGTTGGCTCAAGTTACGAGATTTTGTAATATAACAATTGACATGAAGGTTATAGCTATGATGAATATCCTCTTCATTGTGGGAAGTCGTCAAGACAACGACAGGAATTCGTTTTAAGCTAGGGTCAGCTTTAATCTCAGCTAAAACTTCACGCCCATCCTTTCGGGGTAAGTTTAAATCCAGAAGAATTAAATCGGGGCGAGGTGCATCGACATATTCTCCTTCTTGGCGAAGATATGCCATGGCATCAACCCCATTTCTAACGGTTACAACTTCATGCGGGAGTTGGCTATCTTTTAAGGCTTCTTGGATGAGACGGATATCGGCTTTATTATCCTCGACCAAAAAGATCATTTTGGATTTTTCGTCCATTTCGGCGCTCACGTTCGCGTCCTCCTACAGGAATTGTAAAGTAGAATGTTGAACCTAAATCAAGTTCAGATTCAACCCAGATTTTCCCCCGATGGCATTCTACAATTTTTTTACAAATTGCTAATCCCATACCTGTACCGGGGTATTCATCTCGCGTGTGCAGACGTTGGAAAATGATAAAAATTCGTTCTGCAAATTGCGAATCAATCCCAATTCCATTATCCTGAACTGAGAACAACCAAGCATCTTCAATCCGTTGTGCTCCGATATGAATTTCTGGCGGTTTATCACTCCGAAATTTAATCGCATTGCCAATTAAATTTTGAAACAATTGCATCAGTTGAGTGCTATCCGCCATCACCGTTGGCATAGGGTCATGGGTAATGATAGTGCGACTTTCTGCAATGCGTTTTCGTAAGTTGGATAACGCTCGATCTAAAGCGGTTTCAACTTCAGTAAATTGAAACTCAATCCCCTGCATATCCACTTTAGAATAGGCTAACACATCATCAATTAGGGTTTGCATTAAACTCACCCCTTCAACGGCATAGGTAATAAATTCCTTAGCATCGTCATCGAGGGCTTTTTGATAACGCATTTCTAACAGTTGTACATAGTTTGCTACTTGATTTAAGGGCTCTTGCAAATCATGAGATGCCACATAAGCAAACTTTTTCAACTCGGCGTTAGACCGTTCTAAATCATGGGCTAATTGGGCTAATTCATCCGCTTGTCGCAGGACAATATTAATAATGGCTTTTCGCAATTCTAAAGCCATTTTAATTTCAATCTGTTTCCAAGGGAGAGATTTTAAGCGAACGGTTTCTTTCCACTGTTCAAAGGATTTTCGAGGAGAGAGAAAAACTTGACCGTCGCTGTGGGTGGTTTCAAAGGCTTGACTTGGATTTCCCCCCCATTTCACTGTTTGAATGACTTCAGGACGAAACCACAGGACATAATTTTTATTAGAAATGGGAATGGCTAACACCCCACTTCCAACGGCTTTAAATCGTTCAGCATCGGAATAAATTCGAGGCAAAGAATCGGTATAAAAAGCTTCTTCATCGCCCTGTTTCCGCAGCCATTGAACTAAGAAATTTAAGTCTTCTTCGGGAGGAGTTTCACCGATTAAAGTAAATTGTCCTCCAAAATAAATGGCAGCCCCTTGAGCATTGGTTAAATCTAATAAATTAGGTTGATGTTTAATTAAACCATCAATAAAGTTTTCTTCCTGAGCCATATAATCAATCAAGGCTGATTGAATATAGGTTAATTGAATCCGATAGTCATAATCTTCTGTTTCTTCCCGTTCAGAAAGTTCAGAAAAAATTACTCGTCCTAAAAATTCGCAAGCTTTCCGTAGTTCATAGGAAACATATTTGGGGGTGAGGTGATGACAGGCAATTAATCCCCAAAGTTTTCCTTCTTTAATTAAGGAAATGGTTAAGGAAGAACCGACTCCCATATTGTGTAAATATTGCAGATGGCAAGAAGAAGGACTGCGAAGAATAGAACAGGTTAAATCGGTCGGTCGATGGCTGATGGGATTGACTTCTGGAAACAGTTTAACGGGTTCGGTAGCCGCATCAGGAATTAAGCGAATCCAATTAGAACTAAACATCCGTCTTGCGGGTTTAGGGATATCTGATTCAGGATAATGTAGCCCTAAATAGGGTTCCATTTCCTCGCGTTTTTCTTCAGCAATAACCTCTCCATGTCCATCTTCATCAAATTTATATAACATCACCCGGTCAAATCCGGTGACTTTTCGCACTTCCTTGACAATAATTTGACAAAAATCTCGTAAATTTGCAGAAGCTTCAAGTTGATTAATCGAAACTCTGGCTAAATGATAAAAACTTAAGAACGGAATATTTTCTTGGGACGTTGTGGGTTCTAATTCTAAAACTAAATACCCTTCGGAATTACGATGAAAGACCCCATCAAAAATTACATAATCATCGCCTTTAACTCGGAACCAAATTTTAGTCGGGTTAATAAAATCCAGGTTATCTTGTTTGAGTCCAGTTTCTATTCGTTCCATTTGAAACGGGTCAAGTAAATCCGACAAATGGTTATGAACCATTATTTCAGGAGAAATCCCTAAAATTGATTCAATATTACTACTGACTTGTAAAATTCTGAGGTCGGGTTCTTCTAAAACGAATAACACGCCATGAGGTTGAATTTGGCTTAAAATATGGATGGGTTGTTCATCTAAATTTCTTAAGCTCAACCGATTGTCTTGTATGTTTATCTCTACCATAACGATTCTCCTGAATCCATATTGACCGGGAAATGAAGGTGATCCTGATGCAGATTCCCTCTCCCTTCTTTGTGAATCCCTGGCGTTGAATTTGATTTTGCCTCAACGAGTGGATTTATAAATCTCAGAAACAAAAGGCGATTTTTGGTAAATTCCTCCCCTTAGACTTAACTTGATCAAGGCTTTCAAGGAATTGAAAAATGCTTCAAACCGAACGGTAGAACTCCTATTTGCTTATAAACGTAACTCATCCATTTCCCCGCCGAAGTCAACCTGATCTGAGTTTTGATTTAAAGATTGCACGTTGAGGGTTTAAGATGATTTTCCTCGGCCCTTATAGGCTGTTATCTCCTTAGTATAGCATTTGTTCAAGCTGTCAAAAAGGATTGAAATAATACTAATTTGAGATATTTCCCTATAATTCTTTATTTTTGTTTAAAAAAGTATACATACTCACCGAAGGAGTCAGGAGAAAGGAGATAAAAATCAAGGATTAGCCAGATTAAAACCTTTAATTTTTTTAATCTAAAGAATTCGCTGTTTAATTCTCTAGGTCTCCTGACATAGAAAAAAAAAGTCTTGAGCCCCGGCTTAATATCTGAACTCAAATCAAACTTTATATAGCGCTACGCATTACGGTGTTTGACATTTTTAAACTCTAAAACCCTTTCACTTCTTACTGTTCCCTGTTCCCTGTTCCCTGTTCCCTCGCGCGTAGCGCTATAGTTTAGTTTCTTAAGGGCTCATAACGCTTGATTGATTCAAAACCCACTCCATTAATCCAGGGAATAATCGATAGGTTTCTGTCGCTAATACAGCAGGGCCAACGATCACTTCACTTTGTTTTTTCTCAACCGCATTCCAAATGGCTTGAGCAATATCTTCCGGTTGACTCACCCAGGTAGACGCTAAAGCAGAGTCCAAACGTTGACGCAATTGTTCAATTTCTAACTCATTTTCCCCTCGAAATTGCGCTCGTTCCATAAAATTACTATTAATAATACCCGGATGAACGGCACAAACCTGAATCCCCTTTTTCTGTACTTCTAATCTCAAGGATTCCGTTAATCCAACCACAGCATATTTACTCGCACAATAGGCAGCCATTTGCGGAAAAGGAATTTTCCCTCCAAAGGAACCTACATTCACAATAGTTCCCTGTTTTTGAGCTAAAAAATGGGGTAATAAAGCATGAATTAAATTGACATAACCAAAGAAATTAGTATTCATTAATAAATGCCAATCTTCTAAAGTTGTATGTTCAACGGATGCGGTCAAACAAATCCCAGCATTATTTACTAAAACATCAAGGGTTTCATAATAATCTAAAGCTTTTTCGACTAAATAGCGAACCTGATCAATATCGGTGACATCCGTAGGAATCGCTAAGGTTGAAACCCCTAATGATAAAACTTCCTCCGCAACAGCTTCTAAACGTTCGGGTTCCCGTGCTGCTAAAATCACATTGTAGCCCTTCTGTGCAAATAATAAAGCGGTTGCTTTACCAGTTCCTTGAGACGCGCCTGTAATTAAAACGGTTGATGTCATAGGATAAAATCATGGGTTTATGCTTTATAAAGTAACGCATAAATTAACAAATGAGCAAAACTTAGGTTAAACTTTAGAGATTAATTCCTTGATTTTATTAAATAGAAATGCAGCGTTTTTATTACCCATCTCCTAGGTTTGTTTGGGGAGTGGTTATAGTTGGGGTCATGGCGATTTCAGTCGGTTCGATTTTAGTGCGGCTTGCTTTAAATGCTGCGGATCAAAGTGGTATTGGTTTTAGTTTAGTGATGGCAGCGATTCGCTTAACGGGAGCAGCTTTAATTGTATTACCAACCGCCTTAAAAGTTCAATGGCGATCGCTTTCTTTCCAAGCTTTTAGTTATGCAGTCGCAGCCGGATGTTGTTTAGCGTTCCATTTCGCCACCTGGATTACCTCTTTATCCTATACTTCCATTGCGGCTTCTACAACTTTAGTGACCACGACTCCAATTTGGGTGGCAATTTTATCCAAATTTTGGTTAAAAGAAAAACTCTCTTCCCTAAAAATTTTAGGAATTGCAATTGCATTTTTAGGGGGAATTATGATTGGCTTGAGTGAGACTCAAGGAGGAGATTTTTATTCTAATCCTTTACTGGGGAATAGTTTAGCATTAATTGGAGCTTGGGCAGTCAGTTTTTATTTAATGTTTGGGCGAGAAGCTCAACAACGGGGATTTTCCGTTGGGGGTTATGTCATCGTTGCTTATACTGTTGCATCAATGATTTTATTACCCTTACCGTTGATGTTGGGTGTGGGTTATACCGATTATCCCGCTACGGTTTATTTATATCTTTTATTAATGGCAATTGTGCCTCAATTAATCGGTCATACCAGTTTTAATTGGGCGATTAATCAAATCTCTCCTACTTTAGTTACTTTAGCCATTTTATTAGAACCCATTGGCGCTAGTTTTTTAGGTTATTTATTCTTCAATGAAGTTCCTCCCTTAACCGTATTAATCGGGGGAATAATTGTTTTAACAGGAGTTGCGATCGCGGTGATTAATTCTGAGTTAAAATCAGGAATATAGGGCGGTGCGTGCGCGGAGCTTACGCACCCTACCCTGGTCAATTATCTTCTGTTATTACATTTGACTCGTTGGCTTTCTATTGTGTAATCTCGTGGAATTGTACTTAAATCCATTCCCGGTTGATAAATTGTTTTTGCATCCCATAATTTAGCTCCCGTTAAGTTAACTCCGTTTAAATTTGTTTGAGCATCAATAATGACCCCACTTAAGTCAGTTTTACTTAAATCTGCTCCACTTAAATCTGCTCCACTTAAGTTAGCATCAACAAAATTAGCAAAGGAAAAATTAGTATTCTTTAAATTGGTATTCGATAGGTTAGCACAGGTAAAAAATGCGCCTCGGAAATTACCACCACTGAGGTTAGCATTACTTAGATTTGCTTGTCGTAATTGAGAATTCACGCGGCTTTGATTACTTAAATCTGCCCCTTGTAAATTACATCCTTGACAAGAACGAGCTTGACCGCTTAAGAAAACCGCCGGATCTGTTGTGTTAAATTGAGCCACCGTTGGTGCGACAAAAACAACAGGAGCAAATAAAGCCAAAATTCCCCAATATTTATATTTCATGGATCATAATCCTCAGCTATTATGATTTAATTACTAACATATAAAATTCATGATGTCAATTTTAAATCTGATTTCCGATGCCCTAATATTCTAACGAGTTAATTTAATCATCGATTTAGCTGATTTAAAGATAAAATAGAAACAATAATTATAATCTCTTTAATGGGATTGCGGATC
The DNA here is from genome assembly GCF_014697575.1 of Planktothrix sp. FACHB-1365. Lineage (GTDB taxonomy): Bacteria > Cyanobacteriota > Cyanobacteriia > Cyanobacteriales > Microcoleaceae > Planktothrix. The sequence goes on from NZ_JACJSC010000004.1 coordinate 151,072, forward strand.
TAAAGCATCCCTTAAACCATCCCCCACTGCATTGATACTCAAAACTGTTAAAAAAATCGCTAACCCTGGAAATAAAGCTAAATAAGGGGCAGTTTCTAAATAATTTTGAGCATCATAAAGCATTCTTCCCCAGGTGGGAACATCGGGGGGAAATCCTAATCCTAAAAAACTTAAGGTGGATTCTGTAATAATCGCAGTTCCCACTGATAAAGTCGCTGCGACAATTACAGGACTCAAAACATTAGGAAGAATATGCACCCAAATTAATCGATTAGAAGATGCACCGATCGCTTTAGCAGCCGTAATAAAATCGCGTTCTTTTGTGGTGAGAAAACTAGCCCGAACTAATCGCGCCACCGACATCCAATTTAACGCCCCCACAACCATAATAATTAATAGGAAAATACCCACTTCTGGCCCCGCAATTTGTTTCAGAGGTTCTCGAAATAGATAAATGACTAATAATAATACTGGTAATTGTGGCAAAGAAAGAAATAAATCGGTTAATCGCATTAGTATACTATCCAAAATTCCCCCATAAAATCCAGCGATCGCCCCGACTAATATTCCTAATAAAATTGCTACTATCATGGCAGCTACACCAACGGTTAAGGAAACTCTTCCTCCGATTAATAAACGAGCTAATTGATCCTGTCCTAAATCATTAGTTCCTAATAAATGTTTCCAACTGGGCGGAGAAAGGGAACTGACAAAATCAATTTCTGTCGGACGAATTTTATAAATCCAAGGGCCAATGATTACAGCTAAAATAATGAACAGCAAAATTAGTGTTCCTAAAACAGCTATTTTATCGCGTTTAAATTGTCGCCAAGCAGTCTGAATTAGGCTTCTAGGTTGGGTGGTTTTAGCGATGGGGTCAGACGGTTTAATTAAAGCCATATTTTTGGGTTAATGATTAATATTGAACTCGTGGATCTAAGAATCCATATAATAGATCAGCCAATAAGTTAAAAAGTACCACTAAAATAGCATAAACCATTGTAATCCCCATAATAACCGGGGTATCACTCCGAAAAATCGAGTCAATTAATAATGCCCCAATCCCCGGAATTCTAAACACCTGTTCTGTGACTAATGATCCCGCAAATAAACCGGGAATTTCTAAAGCCATTAAAGTTACTACTGGAATTAAAGCATTTCTTAAGATATGACCGTTAATTACATTCAATTTCGGTAAACCTTTGGAATAAGCTGTGCGAACATAATTTTGATTCAATTGTTCTAAGAAAGAAGACCGAATAAACCGCATTAAAATTGCAGCTTGATAGAAACCTAAAACACAGACGGGCATAATAGACTGTTGAATTTGTTGCCAAAAGGTTTGTAAATTAGTCACTTGTAAGGTACTATTATAAATGAAGGGAAACCATTTTAACTGGACGCTGAAAATAATAATAAATAGTAATCCGGTAAAAAATGTCGGTAAGGAAAACCCAATAAAGGAAACGGTTGTTACGATTTGATCTAAAATAGAATAGCGTTTTAATGCTGAAATAATTCCCAAAGGAAAGGCGAGTATAACTGCTAACAGATAAGCTAATCCCATAATCCATAAAGTTGTGGGTAAACGTTGTAAAATTAATCCTAAAACCGGGCTGCGACTGGTAAAGGAATAACCTAAGTCTCCTTGCAAAAATGCCCAAACCCATTTTAAATACCGAATGGGAATCGGTTGATCTAAACCCAAAGATCTACGAATATTTTCTCTCACTTCGGGTGTAATTGAAGGATTCGTGGCAAATTCTCCCATCGGATTTCCGGGGGCTAATGCTAAGATGAGAAATACAACAAGACTAATGGCTATTAGGGTGGGAATTGAGGTTAGAATGCGGTTGATGAGGTATCGGGTCATGGGGAATATAAAAATAATAAAAGATAGCCCTGAAGGGCTTACTACGAGCTTACTACGGGGTTTTTTTCCAATCTTTGATGTTCCAGACGGTTAAATCCCAGGGAGTTAATTTTACACCCGTTAAGTTTTGATTAACTCCTCCCACTTCGGCGCGGTGAACTAAGGGAATTACAATCGTATTATTGACTAACATATCATTCATTTTAATCCAAATTTGTTTTTGCTTTTCGGGGTCAATTTCAGTGGTGGCTTGTTCCCAAAGCGCATCATAAGCTGGATTACAATAGCGAGAAACATTATCCCCTGTCCAGTTATTTGCTTTTTGAGGAATGTCATCACAGGTATAGGTTTTTAAATAGGATGTGGGATCAGGATTAGTATTTCCGGTACTAAATAATTGTAAATCTGCTGCAAATCGTTCTGTGGTATCAGGATTAGCAGGATCACTGGAAAAATAAACACTGGGATCAATACTTTTGAGTTCGACTTTCATTCCTAACTGTTCTAAAGATTGTTTAATTACTTCCTGGGTTTTTTGACGTAACGGATTTACAGAGGTTTGAAAGACGATATTCATTTCTACCCCATTTTTATCTCGAATTCTATTATTATTGGTGTCTTTCCATCCTGCCTCATCTAATAGTTTGGCAGCTTTTTCTAAATTAAATTCATAACGGGTATTCGGAGATACCACTTGAGGGGGATTAACAACAAAATTAGAGGTGGGTTTTCCTAAAATTCCATAGAGTTGATTGGCAATAATCTCTCGATTAATCGCTAAACTTAAAGCTTGACGAACTTTAGGATCACTAAAGAAAGGATGGGGAAATTTTAAACTAGATCGTTCGCCGTCGGGGGTGGTTTTATTGGGATCGGTTTGATTAATTAGAATCCGTTCCATTAACGTGCCAAAATTAGAGACAATTTTACCTTTTCCCCCCGCTTCTAAGGGTTTTAAAATATTAGATTCCACCTGAAGATTATAGGCATAATCCGCATCTCCCGTTTGTAAAACTGCTCTAGCTGCGGAGGTTGCATCCCCTCCTCCTTTGAGTTCTAGCCGTTCAAATCCTAACAGTTTTGCCTCTCGAAAATTAGGATTTGCTTCATAAACCACCACATCCCCTGGCTTGAATTCTACCACTCGATAGGGCCCTGTTCCCACAGGTTTTAAATTCCCTGGTGCTTGTCGTGAATTTTCTCCATTATAAGCTTCAAAAATATGGCGAGGTAAAATCATTCCTTCCGTTCCCACAAACACCGAATACCATCCGGGTGTAACGTCTTTGAAGTTAATTTTGATCCTGTGGTCATCAATTTTTTCAATATTATTAATAATTTTATATGTTCCAGATGTGGTGGTTCCTACTTTAGGATTACTAATAAATTCAAACGTAAAAATAACATCATCCGCCGTAAAGGGTTTTCCATCCGACCATTTCACATCTTTTTTGAGTTTCCAGGTCACGGATTTTCCATCTTTGGCAATTCCTCCATTTTCTATCGTAGGAATTTCGGCGGCTAAAAAGGGAACTAATTTTAATTGATTATTGAAACTGGCTAAGGGTTCTAGGGTAATACGGCTGGCTTCGGAATCTTTGAACCCGGTTGATAAATGGGGATTGAGAATGGTTGGAGCTTGCCAATATAATAATTTTAAGGTTTTTTCTGGGGGTTGCTGATTAGAATTGCTCGGATTAGTTGAGGTAGAATTGGGGGAAGACCCACAGGAGGTTAGAGTTAAACTAATCAGCGAAACGAACACAGAAAACCGATAAGACTTCAGATAAATTGAATCAAAGAGCGATCGCATCCTGTACTGAGTAGATTTCATAAAAACTTCAAACTGACGATAAACAACCCTAGAGAGGCATTCATGCCTGTATTCAGTATCACTCGATTATTGAATTTCGTTAATTTTATTACAAAATCTTACAAAAACATCGATTACACTTGACAAAAGCATAAGATTTTGCACTGTGAGGACGATACTATGGGTCTGATCCGCCAAGTTGAAGTTCGCAGACTCAACGCGATGAAGTCGGGAAGGGTTGAGTTTTTTACTCCCCAAACCAGTCAAGAAACGATGATGGTCAGAGTCGAAGCAGGTGCAATTGAACAGCTATTTGTTCATCATTTTCAAACCGATCAACTGTTAGTTGTCCGGGGTGAGTTTGTGATCGTGATTTTACAGAATCGTCAATATTTTTATATTCCTCTGAGTGAAAAGATTCCAACTGTGATTACGATTCCTCCTGGGGTTCCTCACAGTACGATTAACTTAAGTGATGAACCTTGTTTGATAGTGAATGCGGTACTGCGACATGGAGAACCCCACGAACGAGATTATCGCCCCTTAAAACCGCCCTTTCCTTATGATTTAGTCGCAGCAAAACAAGCCCTAGAAACCTTAGATTATCCCGTAACGGCGTAAGGTTTAGGTAGGGAGAATAAAGTTTATTATCTTGCAGCAGAGGATTTAATCTAATAATATTAAAATTGACGATTATGATTTTCTAAAGCCTTGGCACTCTTAAAAATTAAAGTTAAACCCAATTCTAAACAGCAAGCTCTCCAAAAAGAAGTTGATGGCAGTTTGACTGTCCATCTGAAATCTCCCCCGGTGGAGGGAAAAGCCAACCAAGAATTAATTCAATTTTTAGCAAAACAGTTGGGAGTCCCCAAATCTCAGATTACCATTAAATCGGGTTTATCCTCTCGCCATAAATTGGTAGAAGTTCCCGACGTTAACCCCTAGTATAATAAGTGAGTCTGCACCATCAATTTCAGTTTTTTGCCAATGGATGCGTTTCAACCCACCCCACCAGATTGGACTACCGATGCCATTCACGCTTCTGAGTTCTGCTGTCCTCAATGTTCTGCGAGTAGTTTAGAAGCTCAACAGGTTTGGATTAATCGTCGTTCTCCCGTTTACAGTGAAAATAATCGTCGCAAATGGCAGGAATTTTATACTTGTCAATGTGGCTGTGTTTGGTGGGCTTGGAGTAGCGATCGCCCTCCCTCTAACCTCGTTTCTCAAACCGAAGATTCTGATATTTTTTGAGCGTTTAATCTGTAAGTTAGAGGCAACTTCTGTAACTAACGCCCTTATCATTCCAATGCAAGCCATTGGAATGATAAGGCTAGTTAAAAAGCGATCGCTTATCCTTTTAAAGTTGTTCAGGATCAATTCCTAATTCTCGGAGTTTAGCCGCTAACTTATCAGCCCGTTGCTGTAATGTTTCTCGTTGTTGTCGTTCTTTAAAAGCCACTTCTTCAGTCGTTAAAACTAATTCACCTCCTGCTGTAAAAAATCGTAATTTATGATCAAGAATGCCTAAAAATAGGTCTAATTGTTGACTCCATAACCAGCCGTTTTCATTGGGTGAAATCGGTTGATATTGACCCTCAACAATATGAAATCCGGCAAATTCTAAAGTTTTTGGATCAAACCAAAAATAGTCCGGGGTACGAAAAACATCCTGATAGATTTCTTTTTTTTCTCCGCGATCAGTATCAGCCGTTGTTTTGGATAACATTTCAATGATGACATTAGGATATTTGCCATCTTCTTCCCAAACAACCCAACTATTACGGGGTTTTCGTTCAGTTCCCAAAACCACAAAAAAATCTGGCCCGCGAAATTCTTCGGATTTTTTTTGACGTTGACTATAATAAATGGTTAAGTTACCAATGGCATAAAAATCATCTCGATCTTGCCATAACCATTCTAACGAGTTAAGTAAAAGTAGAATTTGGCGGAGATGGAGTTCGCTTTCCAAGGGGGGCTCCTGACTCAATAAATCACTGGGCGGAAATTGTACTTCATTGAGAAGTGTTGGGGTTTGGATTTGTTCTTCAACAATAGACATTATTGAATATCCGTTAGGATGAGTATTTTTTGATTATAGTTTAAAAAAATAGCGATCGCTTCTTCGTAGTGAGTCCTTCAGGACTCTCAGCCCTTTAGGTCTGACTACGGTTTCTTGTCGTAGTAAGTTTTTCGCTTATAATAGTTTTAATCTCTAATTAATCTAAGATAAATCACAATGACTCAATTTACTTTAAATTTAGAAACAATTGATTTGAACGATGAACAATTTTTTCAACTCTGTCAGAATAACCGAGATTTAAGGTTTGAACGTAATGCGAATGGAGAGTTAGTGATTATGTCACCCGCAGGTGGAGAAACAAGTAATCGAAATGCTGGATTAACTGCACAACTTTGGATTTGGAATCAACAATATAAATTAGGAAAAGTCTTTGATTCTTCAGGCGGATTTAAACTTCCTAATGGTTCTGATCGTTCTCCTGATGCGTCATGGATACCGTTAGAAAAATGGAAGCATTTAACTCCTGAACAGCAGAAAAAGTTTTTACCTTTATGTCCTGATTTTGTCATAGAATTACGGTCTGCAAGCGATAACTTAAAAACCCTACAAAATAAAATGAAAGAATATCAAGAAAATGGAACTTGTTTAGGATGGTTAATTGATCCGCAGAACAAAACTGTAGAAATTTATCGTTCTAATCAAGAAGTAGAAATATTAGAAAATCCGTCAACCCTATCAGGAGAAAATATATTACCCCAATTCACCCTAAACCTAGAACAAATTTGGTAAACTTCGTTGTTGTGCTTCAGCACAATCAAAAAACGATAATAAAAACAATTAACCTCAATCTGCTCATCTCTCTTGTTTCTAGGTAGTCTCTTTGAGGTGCAATGCGATCATCCTTTATCCCCTGCAAAAACGCGATTATCGCAATCGAAAACTTGGGGAATGTAAAGATTTTACACTTTCGTTGTTTCGGTTTAGTGCAGATGATATCATCAGTGGTGAAAACTGTGATCAGTCTTCATAAAACTCCTAAAATGAGTCGATTGAAATCACCGAAAACCCAGATAAGGAACGGAAGCTAATGTACATTTATAACTGTATTTTCACAGGAAAAGAGGTATTTTCAGATGCCTACCCACACCAATTAGAAGACGACAATTTTGTTTGGATTGTTGAAGGGAAATACGAAGAATTAAGTGATCCGATATTCGATGAATCGTTATTCGGAGGATATAATTCTGAAGAAGAAGCATCCGTGGTAAGTGAGTATAAACCTGTTGTGAATACTCTAATCAGAGCTTTTCGCTTGGAAGAACCTGTTACAATTACAAGTCTAAACGATTTTAAAAAAGCCTTGAAGAAATACACAGTTAACTTGATGGCTAGACTTAATGAAACAAATCCTTATCGGGTTGTAATTCTTAAATCCAAACTGCCAAAATATGCCAAAGAATGGGCAGAAAACTTCGATAAGATCAGAGTGTATGTAACTGAGGGAGATGGCTTTGAGGTCGAGGGAACCCTGATCATATTAACGCAAGATGTTCCATTTGGTGAGGAAAAGCCTGATGACAAATGTAAAATGACTGTTTTAACAGATTCGTTAGTCAAAGAGAAGTTTTGACAGGTAAAAACAACTTTTTGGGGTAGTTTGTGAGGTGCGAGCTTTTTCTCCTCATTTCTAGGTTGAACCTAGAAATACTATTCATCAAGGCTCCGCCTCCTGTTATTTGAGGTAGAGCCTCAAAATTGGTATTCCAATGCAGAGCCAGGGGGAACCAAGGACGAGCCAACAAAATATTAGCAACTTAACATTGTCACCAAATTTTGATAGTCTGGAAAAAAAATTATGACTTATCAACACTTAGACTGATATAATATTCTCAAATAATAATCAAAGTGGATCTAAATTTTGATTGTCTTTTACATTGATTTATATCAATGGGATCTTCCCTAGTCTTATCTATACTTATATGACTGATGCCAACTGGAATACAATTTTAGATAGTATACCCGATCTAGCTTCTGAAGCTATTGTTAGCGATTACTTTGTTAAGCCCTTGTTAAAGGCTCTAGGGTTTAGTATTGAGGAACAATACCCCGAATTTGCTACGGGTTCTGGGACAGTAGATTTTGCGGCTCGAAAAAATCAAGGCAGTGATCTTTTTAATCGATCAAAGATCAATCCTTATCTGTTGGTAGAAGTTAAAGGTCGAGCGATTGGTGCGGGAGCCAAAATAAATCTCATGGAGAAAACACCGACCAATCAAAAAACTCAAAACCAAATTAAACAATATTTGCTATCCCCTAACTGTAAAACTGCTGAATGGGGAATTATTACAAATTCAATCCATATTCAACTTTTTCGGCGACATGGTAAGGTTGTTCATCCTGCCACACCTTGCTGGCTAATTAAAAAAGATAATATCCTAGATATTGTTAATCGCATTAAGGATTTGATCGAGACTCCCTTACCTGCTTTAGTCGTTAGTCTCTACAATGATAAGGGAGGTGTTGGCAAAACAACAACTACAATCAACCTAGCTTCTATCTTACGGAAACAGAAAAAGAATGTTTTAGTCATTGACTTTGATCCTCAACAGCGAGACTTAACAGATTCACTGGGTTTACAACCTACAAAAACCAAGTTATCTGATTGTTTAATTAATCGATCTTTAAATATTAAAGATGCCATTCAGCCTTTTAAAATTAAAACTAAATCTGGAGAGGTTCGAGTTTTTGACGTTATCCCTTCAGATTCGGGTTTAGATAAATTTAGGCTTGATGACCAACACATCAAAGTTCAAAAAGGGCCTGCAAGGTTAAAAGATTTATTAGATACTTTAAAAGGTAATTACGATTATATTTTAATCGATGCACCGACAAACTGGACGTTTTTTAGCCAAAGTTGTGTTTATGCCTCTGATGTTGTTTTAATCCCAACTAAACACACGAATTTTGCCTCATTAAAAAATGCCAGGAAAGTCATCCTAGAATTTATTCCTGAAATTCAAGAAGTAAGAGATAAAAAAGGAGAGTATGGCCCGATTCCTTTGCCTATTTTTTTTAATGAACATAAAGCAACAGAGACTTCATTGAAACGTGCAAACAGTGAAATTAAGTCGATCATTTCCCTAAAGCAAGGTGATAAATTAGTTTTTAATCCTGATTTATTACCCTACTTTTATCCAAAACATACAAAAGGTAGTCCAGATCAAGCAATATTCAGTATTCCAGAATATGCTATTGTTGCAAGTGCCGCCTTTGAACGCATACCTGCCGTATTGAAGCATAAAACTGTAAACGATTATTATCTTTCTTTAGCACAGGAGTATTTTCTTTATGAGTGATTTTGATAATATTGGTAAATTAATGCACTTGCCTTTAATTGATATTGAACCCGGACAAGAAATTACAGAACCGGAATTTTTTGTTTCAAGTGCAGCCGAAGCTATTTTACAAGCAGAGGGACGAAATTGGGTTCCGGTGATTGTGCAGGAAATTGCAGATTATCAGTATCAAGCGGTGAGTAACCATTTTGTCTATGCAGCGGCTAAAAAAGCACAATTAGAGCGGGTTTGGTGTATTGTTATTGATCCAAAACCTTCTAATATTGAACAAGCTAAAATTTTAACAAGAGAAACTAATCCGCTTGTTAATTTATGTACAGCTTCCAGAGATACAATTCTAGCAGCACTCGGCTATTTACAATCTGAACCTGGAAGTCCTTTAAAAACAAAAACAGTAGATTTAATTAAAGTAACAGACCGTATTCTTGAATCTGATCGAGAAACTTGGGCTGATTTTAATAAACTTATAAAGTTAAAATGCGGAATTATAAAACAAAACCAATTAGACTGTTTAAAACAAGTCTTTTACTGTAAACCAGAACCTCTGCCACCGCCACCGCCAGCACCTGAACCTGTATCTATTAAAAAAGCCAACCGAGATCAAATTTTTGAGCGTCTCAATTATTTATCTATTAATAAAATAGATAAATTTGATAAAATAGATCCGGATCAATTAGCTGATACTCTGTTTACAACTCCTAAAGGTAAATGGAAAAGTTTAAATCCTATTTCAAATCTTGACTGTGGAGTCAGTAAAAATCAAATTAAAACGTTAAAAACCGTATTCTCTTTATAAATAATGGAAAAATATTATTAGGAGAAAATATCTTACCAAGATTTACCTTAACCTTAGAACAAATTTGGTGAAAATTATTTTGGTGAAGATGTAAGAGTTTATCTAGCTTCATAGTAACCTTTTAGTTTTATAATTCTAATAAAGTTTTAATGAGGATAGTTAAATGGCTAAAAAATATTTGATTATTGCTGGTGTATTAATAGTTACTTTTGGTGCTGCCGCTTTTGGATTAGACAAATTAGCTGATCAAAAAGCAGAACAGGAAATTGAACAAAAACTTAGTTTAGGTACAGGTTTAGGTATAGATTGTACAAAAGCGAATGTAAATTTATTCCAGAATAATGTCCAATTCATGGATATTAAGGTTGATAATATAGATGGTTTTGCTAGTCCTTATATTTTTAGAATTAAAAGTATGAGCTTTCAAGCTAAATCATTAGTAAAAAAGCCTTTAGAAATTGAAAAAATTGTTGTTGAGGATATAGAAGTTAATGTTGATGTGCGGTTTGATAATAATGCCACTACACCTGAATCCATGATGGCAATTAACCTAAAAAAATTAGCTGAAAAAGAAAAAAACAAACCGATTCAAGATTCAGATAAACCAGAGGATTTGAACATTAATCAAATGCAATTTAACAACATAATTTTTACTATTAATTTACAACTTCCTGATGGTAAAAATTCTCCTATAACTAAAGAATTTAAAATTGATCAAATAACTTTAGAGCAAGTTACCGGGGAAAATTTACCCGCTCAATTATCTTCTGCATTACAGGAGAAAATATTAACAGAAATAACTGGCTTCATTAATGAGCAAAATTTACCTCAATTAAACTCAATTATAGAAAAATCAAACAAAATAAAACCACCCTCTCCACCCTCTCCTCCCTTTCCACTCTCTCCCCCCTCTCCACCGAAAAAATCATATCTTCCCCCTCCAGCAATATAGAAGGTTTGTAAATCGTAAATTCACTGAATTTGCGATCGCTTAATCATATATGTTCAGGTACAAGAGTGGATAAGATGCCTAAGATTAAAGCGGTTTTGGTATAAGTAGGTAGGCTCTATAAAACCCCACTATATAAATTTGAAATAACAAAGGTAAATAACCATGAATGAGTCTCAAAAAACTGTATTTTATTATAAATAATGCTGAAATATTATCAGGAGAAAATATTTTACCTCAATTTACCTTAAACTTAAAACAAATTTGGTAAACCCCGTTGTTGTGCTGAAGCACAATCAAAAAACTATAATAAAAACAATTAACCTCAATCTGCTCATCCCTCTCGTTTCTAGGTTCTACCTAAGATTCTGATATTTTTTGATCCTCTCATGCCCAAGTTAGAGGGGGCTTTAGGTGAGTATAATTATTGGGGTGGGTCGGTTAAGACTGACTCTATAGTTTTTTCTATATTTAGATCACTACCAATTTTGTTTTTAATCATTTTACAAAAATTTAGAAAAGATTCAAATGTTTTTAAATGATTAGTTGTTTCAACTCTCTTAATTATTTCTTTCAAGTAAAATTCTTTCGCTGCATCACCTGGTTTTGTTTTTTTATATATAGTATTGTTAGCTAAAAATAGAGCTTTTAAGTATTTTTCATGAAATTGAGCATGATTATATCGGGTGGCATCAAAATTACCCATTAATTCTGGATCAAATTGAGATACATCATAATATTTTTTATAGTCTGATAAAGGATAGCCTGAGTATTGCAATAAAGAAGTAGGATTTTTTTGGTATGAAAATATTTTTCGATTACCAAGTAACCATGTTTCAAGACAACGATTTTGGACAATAATTATAAGTTGTGTCTTACCTAAATTTATATTACTTTCTTGTATATAATTTATAATATCATCTTGCCTTTGAGTTACAGTTTGTTCATCAGCATCTACACAAAGAACTAAATAGTCATAATTATTTGTTTCATTAATTTTATCAATTGCATTATCAAGATGATCGGATAAAATATTAGGATAACCTTCTCCACTAATAAGGTAATAATTATTTTTTTGTACTTGATCATGGTATCTAACTTTTTTCAATTCAGGTATTAAATATTTGAGCCATTTTGGATAAAGTGTTATTTCTGTACTCTTTCCCTCTACTAAAAAGTAAATATTCATTAATCCTCCAAATCTTCTTCATCTTCAAGAACATTGATTAAATCAATAAAAGCTTTTTGCCTAGATTCAGAAATATGAAAATCTTCTGCTTTTTTAACAGTTACTAAGCCTCCATGACGAGTAACTATTTTCCAGTATCTAGGGCTAATATTATTAATTATGTAAGGATGATGACTTGTAATCATAAATTGCAAATCTTCCCTTTCTACAATTAACTCCGTTACACTATCAATACAATTAACACCTAAACTATTTTCAAATTCATCAATTAGGATAACACAGTTATCAGGAGATAAATATAATTCGCTAATATACATTAACGTTTTGAACATTCCTGAAGATATATTATCTTGTCTAATCCAAGGTTCAATATCTTTTTCCTTAATTTTTATAAGAATAGCTTCTTTTAAAATATCAGCTAAAGCTAAAGGAAGTTCATCCTGATTAAATGGTTCAACTTTGATGTCTTCAACTTTCTCAAAAATTTCTATAAATACTGACTTAATTCTATTAAAAGTTTCTGGTATATATCTGTAAACTAACGCCAATTTAATTGGTAATGGCAATTCATCATTTTTAATTTCTGACACATCACAATTTTCATATTTTTTCAAAATATTAGTAGAAAGTATTAAAATACCTTCGTTGTCTAAATACTTAGCTGATTCGGTTTCTATGATTTTATCAAATTCTTGTTGTACTGGCTTAATATCTTCTTCTTCACTGAGGAGTTCAATTATACTTTTGAAAGGAGATAATTTGAAAGGAGATAATTTATCTTGAAAAATTATTCCTTTTTCTTGTGTTCTTTCAATTATAGATTTGTCATTTTTAGCTAAATATTCCTCTATGATTTTATATTGATCCTCTTCATCAGAATCAGTCTTTATAGTCTTTATAATTATATTATTTTGTCTAGTTTCAAATTTCCCACGCCAACGATATAAATTCTCGTCCTGAGTTACAAATGTTACATCCCAACAAACTCCATTTAGAGAAATTCCATTAGCAATCATTTTAAGTCGCTTAATTGCCTTCAGTATTTGTGTCTTACCAGCACCAGATATACCAACTAACAAATTAAGATTAGATGAAAATTCAATAGGATTAAGTTTCCATTGGTATTCTTTATCTTCATATTCTAATTTTTTAAGCTTCATAAAAGTTTTTCATTAAATTATAATGTGATTTACTTCTAATCATTGTATCAGATGATTACAAAATTATCATAATTTTTTAGGGGAGTTAAGGTGCGATCGCTCTTTGGGGTGTAGGAGGGTTGAGGTGTGATCGCTTTCCTACTCTTCTATTGAGGTGCTATATATGCCGACAAGCGGTGGCTACGCCATCACGCTCCGTCGAACTCACGTTAATTTTATCCCATAAATTAGGGTCAGAAACCCGGTTTCTTGATCAAAAAATAAGGTGAGTTACAACTTGCGTAAACCCACCTTAAAATCAACATTAAATTAGGGTTTAACCCTTTAAAGCTTCTGCACCACCGACCACTTCCAGCAATTCCTGGGTAATGGAGGCTTGACGAGCTTTGTTATAGGATAACGTTAGGGTTTTAATTAACTCTCCAGCGTTGTCACTGGCGTTACTCATGGCGGTCATCCGCGCGGCTAACTCACTAGCAATAGATTCTTGCCAAGCGCGTAACAATTGGTTTGTTAAAAACAAAGGTAATAACGCATCCAAAATTTGGGCAGGATCTTGTTCAAAAATCATATCTCTCGGTAAATCCGCGAGATTATTTTTGACTTTCTCCCGTGTGACTTCAAATTGACCATTTTTTGTGGTCAAACGGAAGATTTCATCATCTGTTGGCTCTAATCCTTGAGGATCAAGCGGTAACAGAGTTTGAATCACTGGACGAGAAGCAATTAACGAAACAAATTTCGTATAAATTAACTCAATCCGATCCAATTCCCCGGATAAAAATAAAGCCAAAAGATTTTCCGCCGAATCCCGTACTCGGTCTATAGTGGGATTTTTTTCAGGGTTTTCCACCGTTGCGCGGATATCAACATCCCGTCTTTGGAAATATTGAATCGCTTTGCGTCCCACTAACAAATAAGTGCATTGCACACCTTCGGCTTCCAACTCTTTTGCACGAGTTTCAGCCCGTTTGATAATGCTACTATTATAGGTTCCACACAAGCCGCGATTACCGGAAATCACCAGTAATCCAACTTTTTTAACTTCCCGTTGTTTGAGGAGAGGCAAATCTGCTTCTTCAAATTTTAAACGGGATTGTAACCCATAAAGAATTCCGGCTAACCGATCAGCAAAGGGGCGAGACGCTAAAACTTGTTCCTGGGCGCGACGCACTTTTGCAGAAGCCACCAGACGCATCGCTTCTGTAATTTTCTTGGTATTTTTAACCGAATCAATCCGATCGCGGATCGCTTTTAAATTTGACATAGTTTTGCCAGATTTGCGTTATGAAATCAGGAGTCAGGAATCAGGAGTTAGGAGACAGGAATCAGAAGTCAGCTATCAACATTAAAGCTTTACTGTTCCCTGTTCCCTGTTCCCTGTTCCCTTCCCAAAAATTAAGCTGAAACTAAGAAAGTTTGTTTGAATTCTGCGATCGCTTCTTTCAACAGACCTTCAGCTTCATCGTCAAGGAGTTTTTTGCCTTGAACGATTTCGACGTATTTGGGTTTGCTATTTTTGAGATAGTCCCGCAGTCCGGCGGCAAAAACCACGATTTTTTCAACGGGGATCTCATCGAGATAACCGTTAATTCCGGCGTAAATTACGGCCACCTGTTCAAACAATTGCAGAGGAGAATTCTGAGGTTGTTTTAACAACTCTTGCAGCCGTTTGCCCCGTTCTAATTGGTTGCGGGTAGCTTGGTCTAAATCAGAGGCGAACTGAGAAAATGCCGCTAACTCAGCATACTGAGCTAATTCTAATTTAACTTTCCCGGCAACTTTCTTCATGGCTTTGGTTTGAGCCGCAGAACCCACGCGGGACACGGAAATCCCAGCGTTCACCGCCGGACGTAAACCGGAGTTAAATAAGTCAGAAGATAAGAAGATCTGACCATCGGTAATGGAAATCACGTTAGTTGGAATGTAAGCCGAAACGTCACCCGCTTGAGTTTCGATCACGGGTAAAGCCGTCATACTCCCGCCGCCGAGTTCATCGTTAAGTTTGGCAGCCCGCTCTAATAACCGAGAGTGGAGGTAGAACACATCCCCAGGATAAGCTTCCCGTCCGGGGGGACGACGCAGTAACAGGGACATTTGACGGTAGGCTTGAGCTTGTTTTGATAAGTCATCATAGATGACCAGGGTGTGCTTGCCTTTATACATGAAGTATTCCGCCAAGGTTGCCCCTGTATAAGGAGCGAGGTATTGCAGGGTGGCGGAGTCACTGGCGTTGGCTGCGACCACAATGGTATAATCCATTGCACCTTTTTCTTCCAAAACTCCCACCACTTGGGCAACGGTGGAAGCTTTTTGACCAATGGCAACGTAGACGCAGATCACGTCTTCGCCTTTTTGGTTAATGATGGTGTCAATGGCGATGGAGGTTTTTCCGGTTTGACGGTCGCCAATAATTAATTCCCGTTGACCCCGACCGATGGGAATCATGGAGTCAATAGCGGTAATCCCCGTTTGCATGGGTTCGCACACGGAACGACGGGCGATAATCCCAGGGGCGGGAGATTCTAATAAACGGCTATCGGTGGTTTTGACATCTCCTTTACCATCAATGGGACGGGCTAAGGCATCGACAACCCGGCCTAACATGGCATCCCCAACGGGGATCTGAGAAATTCTTCCGGTGGCGGTCACGGCAGATCCTTCTTGGATGTCCCGGCCTTCACCCATTAACACCGCACCGACGTTATCTTCTTCTAAGTTCAAAGCAATGCCGATAGTGCCTTCGGCAAACTCTAACAGTTCACCGGACATGACTTTATCTAAGCCATAAATCCGGGCAATTCCGTCACCGACTTGCAGAACAGTCCCGACGTTGGTTTCTTTAACGTCTTGGTCGTACTGTTCAATTTGCTGCTGAATAATGCTGCTAATTTCGTCAGGTCTGATCGCTACCATTGTTCTTGTCAGTAGTTAGGGGTTATGAGTTAAAACAGATCCCATCTTTATGATGACGGGTCATAACGATTATTGGGCCAATTTCATGCCAATGCGACGCAGTTGTCCGCGCAAACTGGCATCCACCACGCGAGATCCAACTTTGATAATCACACCGCCCAATAAATCCGGGTCAAGGGTGGTGGAAATTTCCACCGAGCGGGCATTGGTCATGGCTTTGACTTTTTCAGTCAAGGTATTTTGTTGAGCTTCGGTTAACGGATGGGCGGAGGTGATTTCTGCCAATACCGTTTGATTGAGTTTCCGCAGTAATACTAAATACTGTTGACCAATTCCCTGTAAGAATAAAATCCGTCCCCGATCCACTAACAGCATCAAGAAATTCCGTAATAAGGGATTAACTTGATCTCCTGTAATGCGTTGCAGAACGGCTTTTTTATCCTGGGGTTTAATCACAGGATTGTCTAAAAAGTTTTTTAATTCTGCGGAATTTTCCAGTAATTCGAGTAATGAGCGGATCTCATTGCCGAATTCTTCGGTTAAATTTCTCGATTGAGCCAAGGACATTAACGCCGAGGCGTAAGGCTCAACAATTTCTCCTGCGATCGCACTCATATTCAACCTCCCAGCAGCGTTAGACTCCGATCAATTAACCGTTCCTGAACAGTGTCGTCAAGCTGTTGTTTGAGTTGAGCTTCTGCCCGTTCAATGGCTTGAGTGGCAATCAGAGAACGCAGTTGAGAAATCACTCGTTCGCGATCTGAATCTAACTCAGCGCTTGCGTTTGCTTTCATGCGTTCTACCTCTTCGGCAGCTTTAGCTAGAATTGATTCTCTAACGGTTTTTGCCCGTTCTTCGGCTTCAGCTAAAATTCGTTGCGCGTCCGTTTGGGCGGCGGTTAATTTTTGCTGTTGTTCTGCTAGAGATGCTTCTGCTTGTTTTTGACGCTGTTCAGCTTCTTGAATCGCTTCTTCAATGGTGGAGCGTCTTTCATTTAGGATTTTTCCTAAAAAGCCTCGCCCAAAGTAAACCAGCACACCAATCAGAATGGCTAGGTTAATTAGGTTCGTCTCAAAAATATTGGTATTGAGACCGAATCCAGCTTCAGAGCTAGCTTCTGTGGCTAGTAATAAAACAGTCTCCATGATGTTCTTCTCATAAATGCGCGGCTTAAGGTTTAACTCCCTATAGGGGGCGTTATCATCTAGCCTGGGCTGTCTTCAATCCGAATTTTCCGCAGTTTCACAAGCTGAAAACAATCTTGTGATCAGCTTTAACGCATCCAAGATTATCTAACGAACTCAGCCCCTAATAATTTTTCTAAAATTTGGCGACTGAGAGGTTCAACTTGTTGCTCTAAAGCTTGCAGGGCTTGTTGTTTTTCCTGCTCAATTTCTTGAGCCGCTTTGTCTCTCAATTTTTGCGCTTCTTGTAATGCTTCTGCGACTTTTCCCGTAGCAATTTTCTGGGCTTCCGCTTGAGCATTTACAATCGTCGCTTGAGCTTTTTTGCGAGTTTCTGCTAACTCTAATTCGTATTGTTTGGCTAATTTTTCAGCTTTAGCCAGACGTTCTTTGGCGTTGACTTCGCGATCGCGGATATAATCCGCCCGTTCATCAATTGCCTTTCCTAATGGTTTGTAGAAAACCTGGTTTAAAATTACTGCCAGAATTACGAACTGCACTGCCATTAAGGGCAAGGTGGCATCAAGATCAAACAGTCCTCCTTCTTTAGCAGCCTCTTCAACCGCAAATAAAATTGTCCAGTGCATTATTGTCCCTTGAAGAGTTGAATTGAAGATGGATTTTAGACCCAGAGTTTCAGAGCACCTGAAACCTCAAATCTAAAATCCATGTTTGGATTACTGTTTAGGCGAAGGGGTTAGCAAACAGCAGTACCAGAGAAACGACCAGACCGTAAATCGTCAGTGCTTCCATGAAGGCCAAACTTAACAGTAAAGTCCCACGAATTTTACCTTCTGCTTCGGGTTGACGGGCAATCCCTTCCACTGCTTGACCAGCAGCAATCCCTTGACCAATTCCAGGGCCGATCGCGCCTAAACCAATAGCTAAAGCAGCAGCAACAACGGAAGCAGCAGCAATCAGTGGATTCATGATGATTTTCTTCCTTCTAAATACAAAACAGTTAACAAACAATCAATTAGACAAAATGTGAATTCAATCCCTATCAGCATTTATAAAACGAGGAGATTTGAAGAAAACAATTTTCTTCTTTGTCCCGTTATCAATGCCAGATTCGTTTAATGGATTGGAGTCCCCAAAACGTTATTTTACCAATAAAGGGGATCTAGTTTAACCCAACAGCACATTTTGGAAAAATCAAGATCTTAAGAAAAGAAATCTTCAAGGATTTGTTGCTTTTCTTAGTCGTGATGTTCCGCACCATGTCCTTCTAAGGCTTCACCAATATAGTTCGCTGCCAGCGTCGCAAAAATTAGCGCTTGAATGGCACTCAAGAATAAACCTAAAACCATCAGGGGCAGAGGAATAAACAGAGGCACCAGGAATACCAACACGGCCACCACCAGTTCATCCGCCAAAATGTTACCAAACAAACGGAAACTCAGTGAGAGGGGTTTGGTAAAATCTTCAATCACCCGGAAGATCGCGAGAAACGCAAGGGGTTGAGCGTAATCAGCAAAATAACCGACAAAGCCTTTTTTACTGATTCCGGCGTAGAAATATGCTAAGGACGTTAACAGGGCTAAGGCCACTGTCGTATTGATATCGCTGGTGGGCGCTGCTAATTCTCCTGAAGGCAGTTCGATCAGCTTCCAAGGAATTAAGGCACCTGACCAGTTAGAGGCAAAGATGAATAAGAACAGTGTTCCAATGAAGGGAACCCAAGGACGATATTCTTTTTCCCCGATTTGGTCTTTAGCAAGGTTGCGAATGAATTCTAGGGCGTACTCCATAAAATTCTGCATCCCACTGGGAATTCGCTGCACGTTGCTGCTGGCCAACACTGAGACAAGAATCAGCAAACCGATTACAAACCACGAAGTCAGAAAAATCTGACCATGCAGTTTTAAACCGCCGACTTCCCAATAGAGGTGCTGGCCAACTTCCAAACTAGCAAGGGGAAGAGGATTGAAGATGTTTAAAACAGTCAGCATTTCCATTCAAGAGGCTTCCTCTACAGATTGAGGACTGGAGGATTCCGAAAACCACGTGACCTACTTTGGCTTCAAGGTGAACGTTGTCATCAGAACATAGGACAGGAGGGCGACTTTGTAGGTGAGAAATCCTAAGAAAATCGGTAAAATCTGGAGTTGATGCCAACGAGTGGCTAAAATCATAAAACCCGCTAGGATTAAAATCCGATTTGAGCCTAGTTTTTTCTTCTCTCTACCCAGTTTTTCGACATCCTGGCCGAGCATTCGCAAGTAGACTATGCCCACGCTCGCCCCGATTAAATAGTTGCAAGCAACTTCCAGGGAATAAAAACAGCAAACCGTAACAAAAATTACCCCCGTCGCCACGAGTGTCATCAGTAGTAACTGACGTTGCAACTGATAATACTCCAGCATGGAAGGGTCGGGTTCTACAGCAAGCTTAGACCCGGATTCGACTGTTTCCTCTGCGTTTGTCATAGTTACTTGGACAAGTTCACCTATTTTGAGTTCAGTCACAACTGATTGATCCGCTCCGAAAAGCGGGCAGTTCTAACTTTTCCCAAGTTCACGCACAGGCGCATAACACGCTCTGTAAGCCACAATGAATCATATCATGTTGTGGGAACAGAACTTAAAAGAAATTTAATGATGGCTGTTGACTAAATTGTAGTAAGCCCTTCAGGGCTTTCTTAACCCTCAACCCAAAACAAACTTAATCCCCCAATGCAACTTGAATCTTCTGTTTAAGGGTAGTAACAACGTCCTCAATGGCAATTTCTTGGGAGTTGTGAGTAGCTCGTTCTACCCATTCCACCTTACCCGATTTAATCGAACGTCCCGTTACAATGCGATAGGGGATGCCAATCAGATCTGCATCTTTGAATTTTACCCCGGCTCGTTCATCTCGATCATCTAATAACGTTTCAATTCCCGCTTGCTTCAATTCTGTATAGAGTTTTTCGGCTATTTCCACCTGTTGACCATCAGTAATATTAGGAATCACAATAATGGCTTGATAAGGTGCGATCGCCACAGGCCAAATTATCCCATCTTTATCATAGGATTGTTCAACGGCCGATTGCGCTAACCGAGATACCCCCACCCCATAACATCCCATGACTAACGGTAATTCTTCCCCCTGTTCATTGGTGAAAGTTGCCCCCATTGCTTGAGAATATTTAATTCCCAGTTGGAAAATATGACCGACTTCAATTCCTCTCGCACTGTCTAAAATTTGGTTAGGGTCATGAACCGCGCGATCGCCTTTTTGGGCTTTTCTAATATCAACAATACGTTGAGGTAAGGTAAATTCTTGACCCCAATTTGCCCCAACAACATGATATCCTAATTCATCCGCGCCAGTCACAAAATTCTTTAATTCAACGGCAGTTTGATCCACCAGTCGCACAAATTTAGAGTAAACCCCTTCCTTCGTTTGAGAGCTAATATAACTATCTTCTAAACTTGGAGACATATAGCCTAATGGTAACGGTTTTGCCGTCCATTTTTGTTGCGCTTCTTCATCAGGAACTGTTAACGATAATATGGTTTTTGCGCCAAATTCAGACGCTAATTTTGTTAATTCATTTTGCAATTTAACATCATTAACCTCCTGATCTCCCCGAATACTAACTAAAATTAAAACCGTTGTGCCATTATCATAAACGACTTGATAGAGAACATTTTTAACAATTTGGGTCGGGGAACATTTCAAGAAATTGGCTAAGGTTTCAATGGTATTTGTATTTGGAGTTTCTAACTTTTGATATTCAGTAAAACTAGACGTTTCAGCATCAACCGGAAGGGATACCGCTTTTTCAGTATTAGCCGCATATTTGCCATCTTCAGTGTAGAGAACTTCATCTTCTCCCGCTTCTGCTAAGACCATAAATTCTTGAGAACCACTTCCGCCAATGGCTCCAGAATCAGCTTCTACCGCCCGATATTGTAACCCACAACGACGCAACATATTGCGATAAGCTTGATCCATATCTCGATAGGTTTTCTTTAAACTTTCCTCATCGCTATGGAAAGAATAGCCATCTTTCATAATAAATTCTCGTCCCCGCATTAACCCAAACCGAGGGCGAATTTCATCTCTAAATTTCGTTTGAATTTGATATAAATGTAAGGGTAATTGTTGATGGGAACGGATCATTTCTTTAGCAATGGTTGTGATCACTTCCTCATGGGTTGGCCCTAATGCTAATTCCCGTTTACGACGGTCAGTGAGGGAAAACATAATTCCCTCCGCTTTAGTATAGGTATCCCAGCGTCCCGACTCCCGCCACAGTTCCGCAGGTTGGACTTGAGGAAGCAGACATTCTTGGGCTCCGGTGGCGTTCATTTCTTCTCGAACAATTTGAGAGACTTTTTGCAAAACCCGCCACATCAAAGGAAGATAAGCATAAATTCCACTTCCGATGCGTCGGATATATCCCGCCCGGACTAATAGTTTATGACTGGGAATTTCTGCTTCTTTGGGATCTTCCCGCAGGGTGACAAATAGCATTTGAGACAGTCGCATCGTTTGGTTTCCTGAAATTAAAGACCAATTTATTATTATTGCAGAATTGTGTTCAATTTCACTCTAAAAAATAAAGATTAATCCCCGTAGGGGCGAGGTCTCCTCGCCCATCATCTGATTTAAGTTTAAATCGTTATTTTTTTATTTAACTATTTTTTAATATAACCAAATTAATTAATTTTAGGAGGAAATACTTGAGTTAAATCTAAGGTTAAATCGGGAAAACAAGGTAAAGTTATAGACTCGTTAGGTAAATAAATTGATTTATTCCGATAGCCAAACTCCCCTTGTAAGTTTTGATAGGGTTCCCGATAACATTCTAAACACAAATCGACTAAATTAAAAATCCAATAATCGCTAATATTATTTTCAGCATAAACGGATAACTTCGTTGTTTGATCATAGTCTAAAGAGGAATCAGCAATTTCAATTAATAGTAAAATATCTTCCGGGTGAGGATGAGCGCTTAAATAGTCATCTGCTCGATTTTTAACAATCACTCGATCCGGTTCAGGTTCACTATCAGATGATAAAATAATCGGTTGTTGTCCTCTTAAGGTTGCCCGTTCTCCAATAAGTTTATAAAGTTCTCGTTCTAAGCGAGTCTCGCAAACCGAGTGGGGAGTTCCTTTTGCTGCCATATAAATCAGTTCTCCACAAATCAATTCAACTTTATCATTTTCTTGGAAAAAACCTAATTGAGTTAGGCGGTGATAGTCTTGGATGGTGAATTTTTTAACGGTTGCGATCGCCATATCTTAAATATCAATAATAATTTTAAGTCTATTATAGCAATTCTCAATCGATTGTCATATTTGATTGTAGGGGTTTGGAAACCAAACCCTCTAGGTACAAGGATTAATTAAAAGACTTCTGCCCCTTCAAACTGTTTAATATTTTGCAGTTTAGCAGATTCTCCGCAGGTGCGAGGGGTGGGTAACATTTTACCTGGGTTCGCTAAACCTTTGGGGTTAAAAACCGCCCTCACCCATTGCATGGTTTCTAAATCAATATCGTTAAACATTTGGGGCATATAACATTTTTTGTCCGCGCCAATACCATGTTCACCGGATAAGCTTCCGCCTACTTCAACGCAGATTTTTAGAATTTCACCACCAATTTCTTCAACAATTTCTAATGCTCCTGGAACGGAGTTATCATATAAAATTAAAGGATGTAAGTTGCCATCTCCCGCATGAAACACGTTAGCAATGGGATAACCATATTTTTCACTTAATGCTTCAATTTCTTTTAAAACATAAGCCATTTTTGTTCGAGGGATAACGCCATCTTGGACATAATAATCAGGGCTGACATGACCTGCTGCTGCGAATGCGGCTTTGCGTCCTTTCCAAATTTTTAATCGATCTTCGGGGTTACTAGCTGTAGTAATATTTCTCGCGCCATTGTTTTTACAAATTTCAGCAACTCGTTTTTTATTGGTATCCACTTCCACTTGTAAGCCGTCTAATTCAACCAGTAAAATTGATCCGGCATCACGGGGATATAAACCAATTTTTACCACATCTTCAACGGCATTAATACTGAGATTATCCATGATTTCCATTCCCCCTGGAATAATCCCCGAACTAATAATATCAGAAACCGCAGAGCCAGCCGCTTCTAAATTCGTAAAATCCGCTAATAAAACACAAATTGATTCCGGTGCTTTGAGAATTCTTAAAGTGATTTCCGTAGCAATTCCTAATGTTCCTTCTGAACCAACAAATAATCCCGTTAAATCATATCCCGGCATTTCAGGAATATCGCCCCCAATATCAACAATAGTACCATCAGGAGTGACAATTTTTAAACTCAAAATATGATTGGTTGTGACTCCATATTTTAAACAATGAACCCCCCCAGAATTTTCCGCAACATTTCCCCCAATAGAACAAATAATTTGACTAGAAGGGTCTGGCGCATAATAAAATCCAGCCCCACTAACCGCTTGTGTCACCCAATTATTAATAACGCCGGGTTGTACCACAACTTGTTGATTTTCTAAGTCAATCTTCAGGATTTTTCGCATTAAAGCAGTGACAATTAACACACAATCTTCTACAGGTAAAGCACCGCCAGAAAGTCCGGTTCCTGCACCTCTAGCAACCCAAGGAATTAAATTTTTATCGCAAATTTTAATAACTTCTGCTATTTCTTCTGTGGTTTTAGGAAGTATTACTAAAGCGGGACGTTGACGATAGCTGGTCAGTCCATCACATTCATAAACCAGTAATTCTTCGCGGCGTTGAATCACCCCTTTTTGACCAACAATTGTTATAAATTGTTGAATTAGGGGTTTCCAGTTTCGGGTTTGTTGTGATTTTTGAGCCAGCATAGGAATAACGATGAGAAGAACTTAGGATTTTTATATTATATCGCTTTTATCCTAATTATTAACCACAATATCTTTCATTTGAGTGGGTAGATCAATGATGAATTCACATCCTTCTTCTTGGCTAGAGTTAAAACTGAGTTTTCCTTGATGTTTTTGGACAATAATTTCATAGCAGGTCGTTAAGCCTAGGCCAATTCCTTGACCTACAGGTTTTGTTGTAAAAAAGGGATTAAATAATTGAGATTTGACTTCCTCTGACATTCCTACACCGTTATCTTTAATCCGAATTCTGACTTCATTAGGATTAATAGATTCTGTGATAATCCAAATTGTAGGGGACAGATTGGGTGGCGTTTTTGCTCCTACTCCTAATTCCAAAGCATCAATAGAATTTGTTAATAAATTCAAAAAAACTTGATTAATTTGGCTGGCGTAACAGGTAACATGGGGTAAATTATCATAGGATTTAATAATTTCAATTTCAGCCCGTTGTCCCTCAGCACGCAGCCGATATTGGAGAAGTAATAATGTACTATCTAGTCCTTGATGTAAATCTACGGGTTTAATATCTGATTCTCCCAACCGAGAAAAAATTCTTAAGGCGAGGATAATTCTTCTAATTCGTTCTGTTCCTCTTTGCATCGATCCCAAAATATTTTGGAGATCATTAATCATAAACTCTAAATCACATTCTTGTAAAAAAGATTGAATGGCTATACTCGGTTGAGGATATTCGTTTTGATATAAATAAATTAATTTTAATAAATCTTGAATATATTCTTGAGTCGGAACTAAATTTCCTGAAATAAAACTAATGGGATTATTAATTTCATGAGCAATTCCAGCCACAAGCTGTCCTAAACTCACCATTTTTTCCTTTTGAATCAGTTGAGCTTGAGTAGATTTTAATTCTTGGACGGTTAATTGAAGTTGAGAATTTTGTTGTTTCAGTTGACTTTGTAACTGTTGAATTGTAAGTTGATTTTGAATCCGAATTAAAACTTCTTCAAATTGGAAGGGTTTAGTAATGTAGTCTACACCTCCAACTTGAAACGCTTTGACTTTATCTAAAATATCATCTAAAGCACTGAGGAAAATGATCGGAATATTTTGGGTACGTTCATCTTTTTTGAGTTGTTCACAGACTTGATAACCATTCATTTCCGGTAAATTAATATCTAATAAAATCAAATCGGGGATGATGGTTTTGACGGCGGTTAAAGCCATTTGACCGTTAATCGCTTTACGAACATTATATCCTTGGTCTACCAACATTTGGGATAAAAACCGCAAATTAGCAGGAGTATCATCAACAACAAGAATATCGGCTTTGGGTTGATTGTTTAAAGTATGGTTCATAATTAGAAATAATCAGCCATTTCTATTCTAATAAAAAGTGAAGTAGAACCGATCCTCATGGGTTAGGAACATCACGGAATGTTAAAAAGCACATTGAGTTAATTATACTAATTTTTTTACCAGTGTGGGCAAGATTGAATCAAATTAGTGGCTATTTTACTATTAACAGGTTTAGAAAAAAAATATCCCTGACCTGCATTACAGTTCAATTTTCGTAATTGAGCCAATTGTTGTGCAGTTTCTATGCCTTCTGCAATCACTTTCATTCCCAAGGTTTTGACTAAACTAATAATGACAGGAACTAAGCCCAAATTTTGAGGATTATCGTCAATAGGGCTAATAAAAGAACGATCAATTTTGAGAATATTGACGGGGAAAGAATGAAGATAACTCAGGGATGAATAACCTGTCCCAAAATCGTCGATACTTAAATTGATTCGTCGTTCTTTTAACTGTTTTAATATCTCGGAAGCATTTTCAGGGTGATCTAAAATCGCACTTTCTGTAATTTCTAGGTTTAAATATTGAGGTTCAAGTTGGCTTTCCTCTAAAATCTGATCAATTTGTTTAATTAAATTGTGTTGAGCAAATTGTAAAGCCGATAAATTCACACTCACGGTTAAGGGATAATCTGTTAATTTTTGTTGTTTCCAGGTGGAAATTTGATGACAAGATTCTCGTAATACCCATTCCCCCAGGCGAGAAATTAAACCCGTTTCTTCCGCAATGGGAATAAATAAACCCGGAGAAATTAAACCTTGGGTTGGATGATACCAACGCACTAAGGCTTCAAACCCAATAATAATTCCTGAATCTAAGGAAATAATGGGTTGATAGTGAACGCTAAATTCTTGATTCGTAAGAGCTTTTCTGAGGTCTGTTTCTAATTGTAAGCGTTGCAGAACTGCTTGATACATTTCTGGCTCAAAAAGTTGATATCGACCTTTTCCTAATGCTTTCGCTTGATAAAGGGCTGTATCCGCATCTCGCAATAAATCATCGGGTTTTTGATAGCGGGTATTAGAAACAGCAATCCCCATACTCACATTAATAAAAATGTTTCTAATTCCTAGGGTAAAAGGATGAGAAAATGAGTCTAAAATCTGGCTGGCAATTTGTTGTGGATTACGAGAGTTGAGCGGATTTAATAAAATGACAAATTCATCTCCTCCTAAACGGGCAATTAAGTCCGGTGGATCAATAAAACTTTGTAACCGTTCAGCGATCGCAATCAACAACTCATCCCCGGCAAAATGACCTAAAGAATCATTGATTACTTTGAAGCGATCGCAGTCTAAACATAAAATAGCATACTGCTGATCTGGGGACTCTTGACTGTGTTGAAAGGCTTGTTTTAATTGTTCCATAAACGCGCCTCGGTTCCATAACCCAGTTAAAGGATCATGAAGAACAATTTTTAATAGTTGCTCATTGGCTTGTTCAAGCTGTAATGTTCTTTGTTTTACCCGTTCTTCTAGTTGTAAATTCAGGTGAATCAGTTGACTTTGAATTTGATTTAATTCTAAATGATGCTCAACTCGGACGATGACTTCTTGATATTGAAAGGGTTTAGTAATAAAGTCTACCCCTCCCATTTGAAAAGCTTTAATTTTATCATCCACATGAGATAATCCACTCATGAAAATAATGGGTATATTAGAGGTGGGTGCATGGGATTTTAAATAATTACACACTTCATAACCATTCATCGGCGACATCATAATGTCAAGTAAAATCAAATCAAGGGAATGATTCATCGCGATGGAAATAGCACTTGGCCCATCATTGGCGATGTAAACACAGTATCCTTTACTTTCTAAAATTGAAGATAAAAAAATTAAGTTGTCTAGGGTATCATCTACCACTAGAATCTTTTGATTTTCACCTGAACTTAAGACATTCTTCATAAAGGATAGATTACTAAAATGAGCTTTATAAAGGACAATTTAAACGGAGATATAATAGCTCTATAGCATTTTGATTCCCGATTTACAATCTTTCTAATGGCTGTTTTTTATTTAGCAAATTCAGGCATCCCCTCCCAACATTCATCACCCAAAGACTTATGATTATATTGATCTTAATCAATTTTCTGGATTGAGAAATAGCTGAAAAACAATAAAATATTAAAATAAGGATAATCAAAATTTTAATATTAAGGGTTAAGCTGATCATATAACTTAACCTGAATCAGTGGGAGTCGGACAAGTCTGATTTCAATTTTAAACTTGATTCGGGAAGATTTGGATGGATAAAAATCCTTTCCCCCATAGATTAAGGTACAAATCTCCACTTTAACAATTTACTACATTTACATTAACTGTTATTTTTGGTATAATTTATCCATCCTATCTTAGTGTCGTGAGAGGACTCCCGCCGAGCGCGCAAGACTTCGGCGTGAGCTCAGTCGAACGCTTGGCGGAGAGATGAATCACGACAAAATAAAAACATGAGTAGTAACGAATACGATTTAATTTTCTGGGGTTGTTTGTTGCTCAACATATTTTTTTAGCTGTTCAACCGTGACCCCACCGCAACTGGCAACAAAGTAAGAACCCGTCCAGAAATAAGGTTTGTTATAAAAATATTTAGATGCCAAACCAGGAAATTCCTTGCGAATTAGTCTGCTACTAACAGTTTTAAGATTACCAATTAATGTTGATAGGGGGTGATCGGGTTTGTAGTCGATCAGTAAGTGAACATGATCAGATTCTCCGTTAAACTCCAGTAATGTACAATCCCATTTTTTAAGGGTATCAACAAATATTTCATGTAACCTTGTTAAGATTTCTCTACTAATTGCTTTCCTTCGGTATTTGACGACCAGTACAATATGAGCGTTAAGCCTGTAAACCGATCTAAAACCTTTGTGATACATAGTTGACACTCTCTAACACTAAACGCTATAATACCAGACAAGTTGATGTGTGAGCAGAAATGTTAGACGTTCTCAAGGTAAGGTTGTATCCAAACAAAGAACAGCAAGCAGCTTTAGCGAAAAGCTTCGGTTGTTGCAGATTTGTTTGGAATTATTACCTAGAGAAAACTAATAATCAGTACAAGGAAACCGGAAAAGGGTTAAGTTATTGTGATATGGCGAAGGATTTAACCCAACTCAAAAAACAACCGGATTACCTGTTTCTGAAAGAAGTAACTGCTGCTGCATTGCAACAATCACTCAAAAATTTGGAATCGGCATTTAAAAACTTTTTTCAAAAAAGAGCCAGATTCCCTAAATTCAAAAGTAAACACAAAAAGCAATCCATCCGTTATCCCGAAAGTTGTTCAATCAAAGGAAATGGTGTAAAACTTCCTAAGTTGGGGGTTGTCAAAGCCAGGATTCCAAAAGCAATTAGCAGCAAAATTAAATCTGTTACCGTGTCTAAGACCAGTACAGATAAATATTTTGCCGCTATTTTGTTTGAAGCTGACGATTTAATCCTAAATAAAACTGGGAAAATTTCAGGGATTGACTTAGGGTTGACGAGTTTGGTAACGGTGTTTGATGGTGAAACCTATAGTAAGGTTGACCCAATTAAGCCTACTCGAAAATATGCTAAACGATTAAAAAGAAGACAGCAAGCATTATCTCGAAAAGTAAAAGGGTCTAATAACCGTAAAGGACAGGTTAAAAGAGTTGCTAAAGTTCATGAAAAAATAGCAAACACTAGGCTAGACTTTCTTCATAAACTCTCTCGAAAGTTAGTTGATGAGAACCAAATCATTGTAGTGGAAAACCTTTGTGTCAAAGGGTTAGCTCGTACCAAATTAGCAAAATCCGTGTTAGATGCTGGTTTTGGAATGCTAATTAATTTCCTGGGCTACAAACTGGAAAGAGAAGGAGGAAAGTTAATTGAAGTTGACAGATTTTTCCCAAGTACAAAGCTTTGTCATTGCTGCCAATTTAAAAATAATTCATTGAATTTAAGTATTCGTGAATGGGTTTGTCCAAGCTGTCAAACTCATCATGATAGAGACTCTAACGCAGCACATAATATTCGGGAAGAAGGTATAAGAATACTGTCAACAAATACTGCGGGACACGCAGAAATTCAAGCTTGTGGAGAAGATATAAGACTCGTTAATGCTTGCATTAAAAAGCATTCTTCTGTGAAACAAGAATCCCCCGTCGAGCGCGTAGCTTGACGGGGGAGTGTCAACTCCTAAGTTCTGTCAATATGTAATATCAGCTTTTACTATTTTTTGTTAAAAAATTAACAGTTTGAGACCGAATGCCATAAAAAATCACTCCTCATCCTCCCAAAGCCTGTATTCCTTTATACTTATAATAGGGCTTTAAAGTAAAGTCTGCCAGCTTCTTCCAATATTTACTCAATGACAATCGACGATGTGATTCTAGTCTTGAACGCCATGCTTCCTAAGCCCTTGACCCGACTTCAAGAGCTCATTTTGCGACAAGCATGGGAAGGTAAAACCTACACTATCATTGCTCAGGAAGCTTACTATGGCCCTGAACGAGTTAGAAAAGTTGCAGCAGACTTGTGGATTTTACTGAGTCAGGTTTTGAATGAGTCTATCAATAAAAGCAACTTTCGCAAAATACTAGAATCCCGTGAACTCACCCTCGCTCAACAGCAATTAATCTGGCAAACGTCTTCCCAACCCAGCCTCAACCGCAAAATCCCCCTAGAATTTCCTGACGGCCCTTTATCCTTAAGCTCTCGCTTCTATATTTCCCGTCCTCCTATTGAAGAACTCGCTTTTACAGAAATTATGGAACCGGGTTCTGTATTGCGGATTAAAGCTCCTCAAAAAATGGGAAAAAGCTCATTATTATTAAGAATAATAGCTTATGCAAATGAACTTAATTATCGAAGTGTTACTTTAGATTTTAATCAGGCAGAAGAAAGTTTATTTATCGACTTAAATAAATTCTTGCGTTGGTTTTGTGCCAATGTGGGTCACGCTTTAGATTTAGAATCCCAATTAGAAAATTATTGGGATGAAGACATTGGGAGTAAAGTTAGTTGTACCATTTATTTTCAAAATTATATTCTCGAACACATTCAAGAACCGATTGTATTGGTATTAAATGAAGTTAATCGAATTTTTGAATATCCTGAACTGGCTAAAGAATTTTTTCCGATGTTGCGAGTTTGGTATGAAGAAGCGCGTAAAATAGAAATCTGGCAAAAACTTCGCTTAATTGTTGCCTATTCCACAGAAATTTATGTTCCCCTTAACTTAAATCAGTCTCCTTTTAATATTGGATTACCCTTAAGCTTACCTTACTTGACTCACGAACAAATTAAAGAACTAGCAGAATGTTATCAATTAGACTGGGCCGGTGATTCAGAGATTCAACAGTTAATGGCAATGGTGGGAGGACATCCGTATTTAGTTCAGTTAGCGATGTATCATCTAGTCTCTGTATCAAGTGCAGCATTTTGTAATATTTATACATCCGTATCCCAACTAGGACTGGAGTGCCCCTTAACACCCCAAGCCCAACTCCAAGAACTCCTCCAACAAGCCCCTACAAACGCGGGAATTTATAAAAATCATTTGCGTCGTCTGTTATTTTCTCTGAATCAATATCCTCAACTGAAAGTCGCTTTTCAACAGGTCATTAAGACCGGAGGGTCAGGTAAAATTGACTCGACTTTAGCGTATAAATTAGACAGTATGGGTTTAATTACATTTAATGGTGATCACCTTGAACCCAGTTGTGAACTCTATCGCCGTTATTTCCAAGAAGAATTACAGTAGTTCCCTTATTCCCAATTCGTAATTCGTAATTCGTAATTCCTAATTCCTAATTCCCTACTCTAATATCAAAAAGCCACCCCTAGGGTGGCTGTAAAAAACTCAAATGAGTCAAAACAATTAACAGTCGTAATAAAGTGCAAACTCGTAGGGAGTCGGACGTAACCGGGTGGGGTTAACTTCGTTATCGAGTTTGTAGGAAATCCAGTTAGCAATAAAGTCTTCGGTGAACACACCCGGTTCTGTTAAAAAGGCGTGATCCTGCTCTAAAGCTTCCAACGCTAATTCCAAAGAACCAGGGGTTGAAGGAATTTTCCGCAATTCTTCAGGACTGAGATCGTAGATATCCACATCCAAGGGTTCACCGGGATCAATTTGGTTCTTAATCCCATCGATTCCAGCACAGAGCATCGCTGCAAACGCCATATAGGGGTTAGCCGTCGCATCAGGACACCGGAACTCTAAACGCTTGGCTTTGGGGTTGTTTCCAGCCAGAGGAATCCGCACCGAAGCCGAACGGTTACCTTGGGAGTAAGCCAAGTTCACCGGAGCTTCATATCCAGGAACTAAGCGTTTGTAAGAATTGGTGCTGGGGTTGGTTAAGGCCAACAACGCCGGAGCGTGTTTGAGAATACCACCGATGTACCACAGCCCCATGTCGCTGAAGCCCGCATATTTATCCCCAGCAAACAGAGGTTGACCATCTTTCCAAATAGATTGGTGGGTGTGCATCCCAGAACCGTTATCTGCAAAAATCGGTTTGGGCATGAAGGTGATGGTTCTGCCGTATTTTTTACCGACATTTTTGATCACATATTTGTAGATCATCAAATTATCGGCGGCTTCAATCAGAGTTCCAAATTTGAAACCCAGTTCGCACTGTCCACCTGTGGCCACTTCATGGTGATGTTTTTCAATGGGAACACCACATTTGGCCATGGTTAACAACATTTCAGTACGGATATCTTGGAAAGTATCCGTTGGCGCAACGGGGAAATACCCTTCCTTGTAGCCCGGTTTGTAGGCTAAGTTTCCACCGGGTTCTTCCCTTCCTGAGTTCCAACGACCTTCAACAGAATCGACATAGTAATACCCACAATGTTGGGTTTGGTCGTAACGAACATCATCAAAAATGAAAAATTCCGCTTCTGGGCCAAAGAACGCCGTATCCCCAATTCCCGTCGAAATTAAATAATCAACGGCTTTTTGGGCAATCACACGGGGACAACGACTGTAGGGTTCTCCGGTGCGGGGCTCTTGAATACTACAAATGATGCTGAGAGTCGGTTCTGCCATGAAGGGATCGATCCAAGCTGTTTTGGGATCTAACACCATTGACATATCGGATTCATTAATGGCTTTCCAACCTCGGATGCTGGAACCATCAAACGGTACACCATCTGTAAAGGAGGATTCATCGATTTGGCTGTTGTGTACCGTTAGATGTTGCCAGGTTCCTAGCATATCCACGAATTTCAGGTCAATCATTTGAATCCCTTGGTCTTCGATCATCGATAAGACCTCTTGGGCAGTCTCAGGCATGAATGAATATCTCCTCAAAAATCTTGATTATCTCTGAAGGGCTTGGCAGTTAGTCTGACAAAGCGACTGGCTGATCATAGTGACTCAGATTGATTAAGTTTTGTATTGAGTGCTACAATACAGCACGTCGCGGCTTCAGAATAATTGAAAGATATTATAAAGGAGATAGCCTTCATGCGAGACGCCGTTACAAGCTTAATAAAAAATTACGACAGAACGGGTCGCTATTTGGATCGAGATGCCATCGATCAATTAAAGTCCTATTTTTCGACGGGCACGGCACGGGTGCAAGCGGCTGCGGTGATTAATAGCAACGCGGCTACTTTGGTTAAACAAGCGGGTTCTACTTTGTTTAGCCAAGTTCCTGAGTTGATTCGTCCCGGTGGCTATGCTTACACCACCCGTCGTTATGCAGCCTGTTTACGGGATATGGACTATTATCTGCGTTACGCTACCTATGCTCTGGTGGCTGGAGATATGGATGTTTTAGATGAACGGGTACTCCAAGGATTACGGGAAACTTACAATTCCTTAAATGTTCCCGTTGGCCCAACTGTGATCGGCATCGGTATTCTCAAAGATTTAGTGGCTGAACAAGTTGCAGCCGCCGGACTGCCTACTGGAGATTATTTAGAACAACCTTTTGAGCATTTAATTCGGGAATTGGGTGAACAGGATATTTAATCCGTACAGACCGTCCATGGACGGTCTCTACATTTTTAAGGCGATTGCATTGGCTCACGCTCATTTCATTTTGTTTTGGCTCACTCATGCCCGTAACCCCTCCGATTAGATGAACTTCACCGATTTGTCTACCAGGGGTTTCTGGGCTAATGCCATTTTTACATCCAGATTATTTGACTGCGACGGGAGGAAAATCTTCACTACACCAGAGCAGGTGCTAGGGTGGAATGGAATCCCGACGCATTCATGTTGAAACACGAATCCTTAAAAGTCTTCAACTCGACCCCACACGATACAGGTTTTCAAATGGTGTTGACTTCTATTTTCCTGAACATTTTCTGTGGTTATGAGTTCTACTTTGCCATTGGGATAAATAATATGAATCATTTCTCCACTTAAAATAGCAACGGTTGAGGGTTGGCTAGTTTCTTGATTAGCAAGGGGAAAAAAATTAAGGGTTTTCATGGATTTATCCCAGTAAATTTAATACAACCTCTAGCTTTCTCTATTAACCTCTGATTTTTCTTGGCAAACAGTGATATTTTGAGGGATTAATTAAGATAAATCTCAATTCCTGATGTGATTAAGATCATCGACTTCTACCGTAAAGTAGTAGAAACACTGAATCTCGATAACCGTTTCCTAATTCTCTGTTCCCTGCTCTATCGTTCCCAATTTTCGTGAAACAACGACTCGATACGTTATTAGTAGACCGCAATTTATGTGAGTCCCGCCAACAGGCTCAACGATTAATCCGGGCGGGAGACGTTTTGGTGAATCGACAGGTGATTGATAAACCGGGAACTGAAATCAATACAGAAGCAGAGATTCAAGTGAAACAACGAGCCCCTTTTGTCTCCAGAGGGGGAGAAAAACTAGCTAAAGCTCTGGCAGAATTTAACATTGATGTGCGCGATCGCATTTGTCTGGATGGGGGGATTTCAACGGGAGGGTTTACTGATTGTTTATTAAAAGCAGGGGCAAAACAAGTTTATGGTGTTGATGTCGGCTATGGACAATGCGACTGGGGGATTAGAAATGATCCGCGAGTGATTTTGTTTGAACGCACGAATCTGCGCTATTTAACGCCTAGTCAATTGTACGGAGAGTTAACGGGTGAAACAGATACACCCTCAGAACAATATGCGGATTTTGCCGTTGTCGATGTATCCTTTATTTCCTTAACCAAAATTCTGCCTCCGTTATGGCAACTGTTAAAGCCGAATCGGGA
The DNA here is from genome assembly GCF_014697575.1 of Planktothrix sp. FACHB-1365. GTDB lineage: Bacteria > Cyanobacteriota > Cyanobacteriia > Cyanobacteriales > Microcoleaceae > Planktothrix. The sequence goes on from NZ_JACJSC010000004.1 coordinate 185,688, forward strand.
AGTGGTACTGTTAGTAAAACCTCAATTTGAAGTGGGGAAAGAACGGGTGGGCAAAAAAGGCGTTGTCCGAGATTTTCAAGATCAAGCCCATGCTATCTTTCAAGTCGGTTGTGCCGCCCTAACGTTAGGCTGGCAATATCGAGGTTTAACTTGGTCGCCGATTCAAGGCCCTGCTGGGAATATTGAATATCTGTTATGGTTACACAGTGAAGGTCAACCCCTTCCTTCGCAAATCGCCATCGCCCAAATCACCCAATTAGCCCAGGCAACCCTAGCATCTTCCTCTACTCAACCTTAACCTCCTAAATCCGTTCAATGAATTTCTTCAAACTACTGAGGCGCATTACGGTTTATATCTTATGCGCTTTCATGTTTGTCTTCTGTGTCGTTGTCCTCGCAGGAGTGGCAATTGCAATTAAAGTTTTAGTCCTGAAACTCGCCCATAAATTTATTTACCCTATTTTTATGTTTGGCGATTTACTTCGGGGTTTAGAAATTATTGATTTACTCAATATTTTGGTATTTGCTCTTGTGGGGATGGGATTAGGATTAGCAACGGGTTTATTACCCACTCCTAATGCTCGCAAAATTAGTACATTTTTTCTAATTGTTTCAATCCCCCTGATTTTAGCGGTTCCTCAGATTGTGAAATACAATCTTTGGGTGGGGGATATTGCTCAGGATGATAATATTCCGGTTCCCCAAGCCCAAACCGTTGCCGATGACTTTTTAAAACGTAGAATTAATCGAGATGGAGTCTTTGGTTTCTATTTATATACGGGACAATTTCCGATGATTCCGACGCGACAAGTTCAGATGCAGGAATTGGAACGGTTAGAAAAACAAGTGAACTCTAAATTTGTTCGGGTGAGTGGGATACCACCCACTTTAATTACAATTATTATGGGGGTTTGTTTTTGGGGGATTCGGGTGTTTTATTTTGCCGTTGCTGTGATTACGGCGATCGCTCATTATCGAGAAGGATTGAGAATTGTCGCTAAGTAATTTTGGATTTATCTCCAGTAAGTTCTCCCTTTCCAAAATAAACCCATTAAAATTCCCATAATTGTGATTTGAGATGTACTTAATAAAAGAACGGGCGGGAAGATGGATTTATAAATTAATAAAGTTACTAATAAGCACAGGAAAAGTACCCACAAACAAGTTGTATTGAGGAAAACTTTAGGGGGAAGAATTTCGATGAGATAAATGGCTAAAGCTCCTACCCCAACGCCGACACCGAATAAAATTAATAAGTCTAAGGGTTGGGCGTATAAAATTTTGATCATTTTTCGCAAGGCTAAGGATTGAGTGATTCCCCAAATCATCAAAACTTCTGCGATCGCGACGATTAAATAAGTCAAGGTGACACTTTGCCACAAAGCCATCCAAGGCAAATTCTTAAAACGTTGTATAAATTTATTCATAGTGATTTTAATAAAAGATGTAACGGTTAACGAACTTGCCAAATTAAACGGATTTTACCAAAGGATTAACAATCCCCCATTTTTGATTATATTGAACTCACGTTAGAATTTTGGATCAGGAACTTCACAAGGTTCAGAACCCAGAGCCTTAACCCTGAAGCCAACCCAAATCTCAAACCGATCAACTTGGAGCGGAAAAACCGATGGAACCATCATCAATTAATTGTGCAGAAGCTTGTGTCAATGGCTGTGTTTTAGGGGATAAATGTCCCAATCGTGACTATATCCCAGAAACTGAAAATTTTATCAGCAACACCTCCTTAGACCAAATGTTAGAAATGGCAGAGGAGGCTGTCCGTAAGAAAAGAATGCAGCCCCCTACCTGGGTTTTACCGGATTTTCCTGAGTCATTTAAAGATTAATCAGCCCCAACAATTTAAAAGATGACCTGGGGAGTCAATAGCACTCTGATTCAATAGGGTGTAGGGTGAACGGGTGGACACGTCTAAATCATGAAACCTTTTCTTTCCCTGTTCCCTGTTCCCAGTTAAGCTGTTCCCTCCCTCTATAACCTTATAAAGATTAGGATATCTCCTAATTTGTGGCGTTTAATACACTCAAGGGCTTGGTTTCTCGACCAACTTACCCTATAGTAGTTTTGTTTCTGTGGTTTAAAGTTATAGAACCGTTATTCATCTACTTCCCCTATTAAAATGACAGTTAAGAATAATCTGGGGTCTACCCAAGGCAATTCTGATGCTGAAGGAAAAGCGAATCCCTGGTTGTCAGCAGATTCAGCCAATCCATTCCGTAGAAATGAACGAATAGTTAACCCTAATAATGATTCTAAAGATATGCCCCGCGAAGAATCTTGGAGTGGCGATATTATTCCCAGCAATGCTGCAAAGATCAAAGTAATTGGTGTGGGCGGCAGTGGCGGTAATGCTGTTAACCGGATGATTGACAGCCAGGTAACAGGTGTTGAGTTTTGGTCAGTGAATACCGATGCTCAAGCTTTAACTTTATCGAAAGCCCAAAAACGGTTACAAGTGGGTCAGAAATTAACTAGAGGCTTAGGGGCGGGTGGAAACCCCGCCATTGGTCAAAAAGCGGCGGAAGAATCACGGGATGAAATTCTTCATGCTTTGGAAGGGGCAGATTTAGTTTTTATTACCGCCGGATTAGGCGGTGGAACCGGAACGGGTGGAGCCCCGATTGTGGCAGAAGTCGCGAAAGAAATCGGTGCGTTAACCGTTGGGGTCGTCACTCGTCCGTTTACCTTTGAAGGACGCCGACGGATTTCTCAAGCGGATGAGGGAATTGCCGCCTTACAATCCCGTGTGGATACGTTAATTGTGATTCCGAATAATAAATTGTTATCGGTGATTAATGAACAAACCCCCGTACAGGAAGCGTTTCGCTATGCGGATGATGTCTTACGTCAAGGGGTACAGGGAATCTCTGATATTATTACGATTCCGGGTTTAGTCAACGTGGATTTCGCCGATGTGCGGGCGGTGATGGCCGATGCCGGGTCGGCTTTATTAGGCATTGGCATTGGTTCGGGCAAATCACGGGCTAGAGAAGCGGCCGTTGCTGCGATCGCCTCTCCCTTGTTAGAATCCTCCATTGATGGGGCGAAGGGGGTTGTATTTAATATTACTGGCGGTACGGATTTAACCTTACATGAGGTGAATGCGGCTGCTGAAACGATTTATGAAGTGGTTGATCCTAATGCCAATATTATCTTTGGGGCTGTGATTGATGAACGAATGCAGGGAGAAGTAAAAATCACGGTAATTGCCACTGGGTTTTCAGGAGACAATAAACAAGCTATCCCCGTAACCCGTGAAGTTAATGTACAACGGGGGAATACCATTCCGGTGATTCCTGCCCCAGGGAACCCACCCCAACCCCAAACTCCCTCTAACCCAGCCCAACCCGGATTAGATATTCCTGATTTTCTCCGTCGGCGCAAACCCCCTACTCGTTAGACCCATCAGGGGAGCACCGGAAGCCGAACACTCGGCATTTGGTACTCTCCACTTGACAACAGCCCACACTCAGCAGTTAATCGTTAACCATTAAGGTTTAGTCAGGCTGTACCCTGGCAGTGGCAATTGTGGCGCATCTCTGCCTTAAGAAGGATATATTTTTAACTGTACAACAGAGTAAACTTGATGTAACTTCTCCATTAGAGCACTCCTTAACTATCGGTAAAGGACAAGGGTTGTCGGGCATTTTTATCCATTCTTTTATCTCTTTTAAATACTACAAAGAAGAGCTAAAACAACGCCTAAAAATACCCCAATACATTAACCCATCCATCCGTCTCGAATCGAAGCTTCTTTGCGCGAGTAATTATCGGCAAAAGCACGATGACGATGCACCACTTTCTGATCAAGATTAGGCGGTGTATTTTCCCAAGGTTCAGAGCGAGGTACATTCCTTTTGGGAGCCTCTTGTTTCTGAATCTCTTGATTAACCTCTGTGGCTTCTTCTGGAGATAAAGGAGTTGAATGTCGCAGCAAGTCTCTTTGTACCGCCGCGATCGCTTGTCGCACGGCGGTTTTGATCGAGGGGGAAAACTCTGCCTGTCCCCGTTTAAGTTGCTGCATCCAACCTTCTTTACTGGAAGCGTAAAGTGGCGGTAAACGATTAAGCGCGTAGGTTTCCACTTCAACCCGCTTAATATATTGGGAAAGTCGTGGCGGAAGAGAAGCTAATTGACGTTTGACTTCCTCAGTTACTAAGTCTTCCATTACGTTGTGATATCTGCGGTTAGAACCTATAGCCATAGTATTGACCGAGCCAGATTCGGTATTCAGTGTTGTCACGGTGATTCTCCTCTAGTTTCTAGTTTAACGATTTTGAAAGTCTGTGAGATCCTCCCGAAAAGATAGGAAATGACAGGGGACTTTATAACGGAAGGAGGAGAAAGGCATTCGAGAACAGTAACCGTTACCCCTGAACCGTAATTCACTATAGGGGGTACATTCTGAGTCTTGCGAGGTTGTGACTTCAGCAGGTTTATGGGGTGGCGGAATTTTGGGCTTGGGTGAGGGTGATTAAATCTTCAATCTGTTTAAGATTGGGATCACCGGCTAGGTAACTAATTCCTCGATGGAGGTGTAGGCGAAACTGGGTGGCGAGGGTTTCGGGATCGGTTCCTAAGTGATCATTATGGCAACGTTGCTTGAGGGCAAGGAGTAATAAATCACACATCTGACCCCCAAAAACTTGCCATGTCATTTCAACATTACTATCGCTAGGTATGGGAACTGGGGAAGGAATTGTTGACTCCGCTAGTGAACGACACAACGCCCAACGACACAGGATATTCCAATTCTCTATTTTGGTGACTCGCTTAAGTTTCGTCAGTTGCTCCTTCGCGGTTAGGGATAGGCGAATTCGCTCTAAGGGGGGTTCCATTGTGATTCAAGAGACAATTCAGGAAATCCACAGATCTTAAATCTATATATAGAAAATTTTATACCGAAATACTGAAGAATTGTAATCTAGGTAGGGTATTTTTTTACAAAACCTTGATTTAAACTGAAGTTGTATGAAGTTTTGGTAAAGAAACATTACAGACTCAACCTTATCTTCTTAAAAGAAATAACCGGGTTCAATGCGGGTTTGGCGTTGTTTTGGATCATATTTGAGTAAATATTCACGGGCAATGGCTTCTTGTTCTCGTAAACTGTTGACTTCCTTTTCCGCAATTTCCGTATCCGTTGAGAGTAAAATAACTTGATGGCTGGCTGTGGGAAAATACCGTTCAATTAAGTTTTGACGGTGGGAGGAGTCTAAACGGCCTAATGGGGTATCAATGGCAATGGGTAAATTCCGACCGGAAACCCTCGCTAACCCCCATAAAAAAGCGATCGCTAACAGTTGTTTTTCTCCGGCTGAAAGGCGGTGTTTCTCAACAGGTTGTCCTTGGGGATCATAGAGGGATAAACTAAAATCTTCTGTTTGGATAATAACTCGATGCACTAAGTCGGATTTATGTAATAAATAACGAAAACATTCTGTTACTTCTACTTCTAATTTATTCAGTTTTTTCAAAGTTAATTTCTCTTTAAAAACCTTTAAGGTACTTTGAACTTTAGCCACGCTATCAATAATATGATTAACATTTTTTCGATCAATAGTATTTTGACTATATTTTTCTAAGTCTTTTTTAGCTTTTTCATATTGGCTTTGGCATTTTTTACAGCGTTGTTCTCCTTCCTCAATAGCCGTTTCTAGTTTGGTTAATTCTCCTTGAGCTTGGGAAACATTTTCTAACAGTTGTTCATACACCTCTGGCGGTGCAGCAACGGCTAATTGTTGTTCCAAACTAGAAATTACTGTTTCAATCTTTCTTAAAGCCTCTAAAGTATTCTCAGAGGATTTAATTTGACTGGGAAGTTGATGATCTAAAACGGTTTTTAAGTCTTGAAATACTTTTTCATCTATTCCTAAAAGAATCAGGTCTTGATTTTCAGCATCATCGGCAAATTTTTGATAATCCTCCTTTAAATAAATTTTAATCTGATCTAATTGGTTTTGAGTAATATTAAGTTCTTCTAAATATTGAAATAATCGTTGATCTCGTTCTTTAATAAAATCTTGGGCTACTTTTGCCTTTTGCCAATTTAATTCTTGTTCTCCTTGGCTTTGCACTTGATTTAATAACGGTGTAATTAAACCCAATGGCAAATACTCAGAAGCTAATTTTCCCAAAAACTCTCGATGTTTTTTGGCTTTTTCCCGTTCTTCTTTTAATTGTTGTTCAAGTTGACCTTGTTCTGATGCAATTTTTCCCCCTTCTAATTTAAACCTTTCCTTGGCTTCATATAACTTTTTGCGGGCTATTCCTGCTTTTTCTTTCAGTTCTAACACGGTTTTTTCTGCCGTCTCCCATTCTAATTTATAACCATTTAACTTGTTTTCAATGGTTTCTAAATCTGCTAATTCTTTAGAGTCAGCTAACTGCTTTCGTTTACGGTTGGCTAGAATATCTAAATCTATCGCTAACCGTTCAGCTAATTCTAACCCTAATAAAGATTGAATAGCTTTAACAACAACATTCGGCGGTGCTTCTAACTCGGCTAATTCTTTAACTTGTTCGCCATCAAATAAAAATAAATTAGAAATCCCAATAGGAAAAAAATCTTCTATCCGTTCATCCCAGGTTTCTAACCAAGCAGAGTCAGGCCAATCATCAATTAAAATTCCTAGAATATCTTTACCATTTTTCGGGTTTTTTGTCCAGCGACGTTTGACCCGAAATTGAACTTGCATATTTTTAACAATATGTTCAAATAACAATTCGACACTGGTTTCTTCATGGGGGAGGGTATGTTTATTAACCGCTTGTTTGAGAAAGTCAGGATAACTTAAACTTCCCTTGGTTGAACATTGAGCCCGTTGTCCATAAAGGGCAAGACGCATGGCATCCATTAAGGTTGTTTTCCCGCCCCCATTCATACCTCCAAGTAAGACAATGGGACTAACACCATTATCATTAATTTTAGGGCGTAAATCAATCACTTGTTTCCCTCGATAGGGGCCGAAATTTTCTAAGGTTAATTCTAAGAAAAGCATAAAATTAAGACTTTAAATGTAAATTTTCCATCTCGTTTCTAGGTTCTACCTAGAAATGAATTTCAGGAGGCTCTGCCTCCCCTCATAGCAGGCGAAGCCTGCCATTCAGCATTCCCAGGCGGGAGCCTGGAAACGAAAGTTAAGAGGGGTTTTGAAATTTCAAAGTTGCCCAACTTAACTGTTGAGGAGGGTCGGGGTTTTTTCCCTCAACCGCTTGCTTAACTTGTTCAACGCTTCCGGTTTTTGCGGCTTCTTTTAAATTACGTTCATAATGTGCATTTTCAATAGCATCTTGTTGTGGTCGAGAACTGGTTTCAAAACAACGTTCTAAATCATCATAAATTCCAGTCCGTCTTGCCATTGTTTTATACTGACGTTCAGTATCAATGAGTTTAGCCATCAGTTCCATATACATTGTATCTCCCTGGCTCAGTTCTTCTAATAGTTGCCATTCATCTCCACCCAGAACATGATTTCCCGCACCGATACGGGGGTCTTCAAAGGGTTCTCCCATAATTTCCTCATAAATTTTGGGTAAACTATCATCAAATTCGTGTCTTTCTTCTAACCATATTCGGCGTATTTCGCTAAGTTCTTCAATTGTAATTAATGTAATGTCTTTCATCTCTTCAGGAGCATTCTCATGAACTTCTTGCTGAACCTTAAGAAGTCTTTTTAACCAATAGTCTCTTGCTTCTTTCGTAAAAGGACCAGGAATTGGTTCTACAGATACTTCTCCTTCTAAGTTGCGTTCATAAAGTTGAACTTTTCCACTTCTGCGCCTAAAATCTCGCCTGTCTCTACTTTTATCAACATCTAACTCATAACGTAAATCTAATAAAGGTTGTAGCCACTCTTTTTCTACATCATTTTGGATCATTGCTGCTAAGGATTTATCTTGACTGACAAGAGTACAAACCCAACAACCAAACCGAGAACTACCACAAGTTGGTGTTGTAGTATCAACAACAAGAGGACATTCATTATCTGGACTAGCACCACGATACATCGTTAGTAAATCTTTATTACTATGTCCCCAAGGGTTATCCCATTGCATTAAATAGAGCCAAACTTCATCATTTTGCCAATCTTCAATCGGACTATAGACTAAAGAGTTAGGTAAATTCATGTTTGGGCTTAGATGATCTCTAACTCTTTTTTCTTTTTCTAGCTTTTTCATCCTTTCAGCGCGTTTTTGGCTTTCTGCTTTACGAGTTCCTAAAACTAAAATAACCTCACCACACTCTCGAATAACATCACGAATAAAGCGATTAGAAGGATTAATTTTTAACCTTTCAGTACACCATCGAAATTTTCCACGAGGCGGTGGATATCCTTTACCAATTAAACCCACCCAAAATGTTTCTGTTAATTCTGGTTTTAATAAATAGGGTTTTATGGGTATTCCCTGTTCTTGAGCAGCATTTTTTATTCGTTCCTGGGAATACTTGACCCAAGTAGAAACAATCGGGTTTTCTACTAGCGTATCGGTTGTAATAACAGAAATTGTTTTAGTCCGTTTTTCTGGGGGGAGTGCAGCGATCGCATTCCAAACTAATTGTAAGATAGCAGTGCTATCCTTACCACCTGAATAGCCTATAACCCAAGGAATTTCATCAAGACAGTATAAATCTTGAATTTCCTTGGTTAAAAGATTAACATCTTCTATGAACTCACCAATAGTAGATTTTGATAAAAGCTCGCCCTGAATTGCAGCCATTTTTTAAACCTAATCAATGAAATAATGGGTTTACTTTAATAATAATCCTGTTTGATTTTCAATCTCAGACACAGCGATTCTAAATGCTTTATTGACTGCTGTTGCGTTATTGATAATTTTCATGTTTCCATTACCATCATCCATAAGTAGATTACTTCCCCATAAAGATGTAGTTCGTTTATAACCTAAATCAGCCAATGTTTTAATTAAAAAGTTGCGTTGGTCTTCATTAAAATTATTTTCAAATAAAATTAAATGACCTACTCGACTAACCAGTTGTAATCCAACACTATTAAAATCTATTCTTTCTTTGCGTAATTTAGAGAAATCAAGATTTGTTGTTTGAGATTTAGGGGTAAGCATTAAACTCCATCCGTCATTGTGTTTTGCAAATTCAAGATAGAAATATTTAGCTTGTTCTAGCAAAGACTTCAGATGCTCTCTATTTTGATTTTTCCGAGATTCAATCACTGTTTTTTGAGATGAGCCAAATAAAAGTTCTGCTATCCCAAGTCGTAACTGATTCATAGTAAATAGATATTCGGAATCTTTTTCATTTAACTTTTGAGATATTTTATCGATACGTCCTGCAAAAATAACTAAATCTTTTGAAATATCACGGGTAAGTTTTGATAAAGCATCGCTAACATCAAATGTTGCAAGCAACGTTTGTGGGATTGGCTTATTTTTAGCGCAATCAGCGAAATCTTGATGAATCTGATCAATATCATCTTCTTGAACAACTAATACTGTTGCACTATCCTTTAGTAATTCTGGTTTTTCTTTAACTGCTTTTTCAATCGCTTTAATCCGATGTTGACCATCTGTAACATAAAGTTCAACATTGCTGGGTAAAACAGCATAACCAAATTGCATTACACCTGAGCCAAATGCAAAAACTTTAATCGGTGTTTTGCAGTTAAAAATAAACGAAGGTAAAATATAATTATCTGTCTCTAGTAAGTATTTAGCAATTTCATTAACGTGGTTTGGAACTAACGGGCGATTGATTAAATCTTCAGCATTAGCTCTATTTTTTTTCTTATCTGCTGTTTGGAATTTTGCCATTTCTAAAAGTTGCTCAAAAGAGAGACAAAAAGCTAAATGAACTCGCTGTCCTTGTTCATAAACATGACATTGAAACACTCTTGCACCACAAGTGGCCGCATCAGTAAATGCTTGATTTATAGCATCCTGTTGAGTTGGAAGCATAATAATTTCAGCACTTGAACGCTTTTGTGGGTGTTCTTCAGTCATCACTCTTCCCTCTTATCAGAAACTACAAATATTCCCAAAACCTTACTATTTCGGTAAGATAGGACTCAGAAAGTGGTTTTTAAAAACATTAATTAAATTTTTAAAAACCATTTTTAGATATTATAACATTTATTGACTCATTTAGCAACATATCTCTGATGGATACTGAAACCCGACTTAACTCCGAAGCCCAAGAAACAATAGCAAAACTGCTGAAACCCTATCTACAACAAGCAGATAGCCTACTGGTTCAAAAAACCTATATGGCTGGAACCGAAACCTTTATCAGTTCTGTTACCTTAGAATGGATAGCCGCAAAAGTCGGTTTTGCTTCCCAACTGCCCTTATTTCAACCTCATTTAGACGCAACAGGTAACGTAGAGCGCGACGCCGAAACCGTTGATGAGATTTTCCAACGTCCCCTCGACTGGTCACGTCAAGCCACCTTAACCCAATATCTCACCAACCATAAAGACCATAAATTTCCTGCGGTGTTAGTTGTCCTCAGTCCCGCTTGGGTAGATGACCCCAACGCCTCCCAGTGGGATAACAACCAACGCGCTACCCAGTCCGCCATCGAATTTCTCCCCCTCGATAGTCAAGGAAAACTCGGACTATTGCAGATGTCGAGTGATGTATCCGTGTTTGCCTTAGATGGACAACACCGCTTAATGGGGATACAAGGTTTGATGGAACTCCTGCGGACAGGACGTTTACAACCCTATAGCAAACTCAAAAAACCTGTGGGGGATACTATTACCGTCAAAGAACTTAACCAAAAATTCGGTATCACTCCCCAACAGTTACAACAGTTATCCCAAGAAACCATCGGAGTTGAATTTATTCCCGCAGTCGTCAAGGGGGAAACTCGCGCTGAAGCTAGACAACGGGTAAGGTCTATTTTTGTTCACGTTAACTTAATGGCCGTCAAACTCAGTAAAGGACAGTTGGCACTATTAGATGAAGATGATGGGTTTTCTATTGTGACTCGCCAGGTAGCTGTTTCCCATGCTTTATTTTGCGATAAACCCAGACGCAACCCTAGAATTAATTGGGATAGTGCTACCGTAGCATCCAAGTCAACGGTCTTAACCACCCTGCAAGCGTTAACGGATATGGGTCAACGGTATTTAACCCCCAAATTTCCCCACTGGAAAGCTGCAAAATCTGGGTTAATTCCTCTGCGACCCACCGAAGCAGAATTAGAAGCAGGTATTGAGGAGTTAAAACAATTCTTTGATGGTATGGCAACTTTACCCAGTTATCAAAAGTTAGAACAAGGTTGGGAAACTCCCGCCTTGCGTCGGTTTAGTTTTGAGAAACCCGGAGGAGAGGGAAATTTACTGTTTCGTCCTGTGGGTCAAGTGGCGGTAGCTGCGGCGTTGGGGGTGTTGGTCTTTTATCAACAACGGTCGGTAACAGAAATTTTTGAGAAATTGCAAGAATTTGATAACGCTGGCGGCTTTAGTGGCATGGAATATCCTGACTCGCTCTGGTATGGGGTATTATATGACCCGAATAAACGCCGGGTGAGGGTAGCCGGAAAAGAGTTGGCGGCGAAGTTACTCATCTATTTATTAGGGGGAATGCCGCAACCGATGGAATGTGCTGAGTTACGCAAAGCCTTAGCGGATGCTAGGACGTTTGAGAATAAAGCCGTCAGTTTTGAAGGTCAATTTGTCAAACCCAGAGAAGTCGGTTTACCCGAAATTTTGTAGCGGTTTTCTGTGAAAAAATTTTGTTTGTTGGGGGAGGGGTTGACAAAACCCCCGGCACAAGAGATAATGTTGTAAGGGGGAGTTCGTGTATACACTTGATTAATTAGTCAATCCTTGTTACCGATGGTCAACATCGCAAACGGGCAATTCATGAATTAATTGATCCTAGTAATGCAGCTAAAGCTTATTTGGGTTGGATGTAATATAGGGAGTCTAAATGGATTGTACACTCATAATAATAAAGATTATTAATACCCAAAAATACCACGATGTCTTTGTAGGGGCGAGGCGCGCCTCACCCCAGGAGATGAATTGGATTTTAAGTCATTTCTACAACTGATTTAGACTTGCTATATCAGAGTAGGAGCCAAGCACATCTCGACCCTACAATGAATTTAATTTTCAGTCCTTGAGATAACAGTTAATAGGAGTCAACTAACTATTATTCATCAGACTCAATCTTTCCAAGAATACGACCTAACTCACTCTTTTCATTCACCGCAATACGAGTCGGAGAACCACTAATAATCCGTTCATAATCTCGGAAAGAATCAGTAATCAGAGGGCCATGATCACTAATCGTATATTCTCGAATACCTTTATCATGCCAGGAACCCCTCATTTTAAACACGTTTAAGGCACGGGACATTTCCCCTCGAATTTCCACATATTGCAACATCAAAATCGTATCGGTAATCGTTGAAATATGAGAATCCGTAATCGAATGGGAACCCATAAATTGATCCGTTGTATTCGTGAAAAATCCTGTAATTTCCTCCTGTTTAGCGTAACCCGTTACCCCAATCACAAATTGACGGAAAGCGTTATTACTCACCCCTCGTGCTAAAGCCGATAACGAATCAATCGCAATTCGAGCGGGTTTAAACTCAGAAATTTCCGATTTAATAATTTGTAAATGATCTTCTAATCCCGCAGATTCAGGATAACTACATAAAATTTTCAGTAATCCTTTCCGTTCCATTTCTTCAAAATCAATCCCCCAGGAACTGGCATTTCTAAATAACTGAGCGCGAGATTCTTCATAAGCAAATAACATGGCTCGTTGACCATTTTTACAGGCATCCTGTAGAAAAATACTGACTAATAACGTTTTACCCGTTCCCGTTGCTCCAGTCGCCAAAATAATCGAATCTTTGAAAAATCCACCCCCACACATGAGATCGAGGGTGGGATTTCCAGAAGAAACCCGGGCATTGGAAGAACGTTGAGTCAGGCGCATCGCCCCCAGAGGAAAGATCCCAATGCCATTATTGGTAATCGTAAAGGGATATTCCCCCTTCATGTGGGTTGTACCCCGCAATTTGAGGATTTCCGCCGTGCGTCGCCGTCGTTCTCCCTCTAAAACGTTCCGAAAGATAACGACATTATCGGAGACAAATTCTTCTACTCCAAATCGCGCCACCGGGCCATATTCTGCCTCCCGTTCCGTTGTCATAATCGTGGTAGCCCCCACCTGTTTTAACCGTGCTACCAGGCGGAAAATCTCTCGTCTGACCACTCCTGCGGCTTCATATTGTTGGAAAACAGCCGTTACGGAATCAATTGAAACCCGTCGAGCTTTATATTTACGAATAGCATATTGAATCCGCTCAATTAAAGCCGACAGGTCAAAATTTCCCACAATATCTTGCCCCTCTGGGTCAGGAGAAGCATCTAAAATAAATAACTTTCCTTCATCAATAAATTGTTGGAGATCCCATCCAAAACTAGAAGCATTTTTAATAATATCTGTAGGTGATTCTTCAAACGTGACGAAGATCCCAGGTTCATCAAAATAGGTGATTCCATTGTAGAGAAACTGAACCGCAAACAAGGTTTTTCCGGTTCCTGAAGTCCCGCTCACTAACGTTGTTCTGGCAATGGGCATTCCACCATGACTAATATCATCAAAGCCTTCAATCATGGTGCGGATTTTCTGCACCCCTATCAGTTTACGTCCATTGCTTTTGGTTTCCTGAGAACTTTCACTCATAATTTTATCTTAAAAGGATAAGGCTCTGATCGATGAACCTGTGAGACTTTTGCTACATTTACCACAAAATCTGGAACAGTAGGGGATCAAGTCATCATTCTCAACCAAGAGTTCCCAGCAGTTGGTAAGGGTGGATCAGAATTGACGAACATCAGTAATCTATTTTACCTTGTCCTCAGTCCCCAGAATCGATTTTAAGTCCAGATTTACTCATCCATCAGTTCTTCATAGAGAAGATCGAGTCCAATTAAAACTTTTTCTCGATCTGAGAGATCACCAATTATTTTCCGCACCGGAGGCGGTAAGATTTTAGACAGGGTAGGAGTTGCCAAAATTTTATCTTCCTCTGCCAGTTGTGGATTTTTGAGAACGTCAATCACTTTCAAGGCATAAACCCCTTGAAATTCCTGTTCCAAAATATCTTTAAGGGTTTTCAAGGCTCGGACTGAGTTAGGAGTATTCCCCGCCACATAAAGTTTGAGGACATAGGTTTTTTTTAGAGGACTCATAAATGTTGATTGACAGGTGTTAGGTGGGGTAGGAAAAACTTATTTTATCGTTAAAGTCAAGGTTCAATTACTATTTCTAGGAATCTCTAGGAATTGAGCGGCGATACATTTCACATAAATGGGCAATGGTGTCAATTAAAGTTAAGCGGTAGTCTAATAAAACATCTTCGCTTCTTCCTTCTAATTTAAGCTGTTTAGAAAAATTATCCATTAACTCCATGTGAATTTCCACAATTCGGGTGACAGGAACATCAGCAAAAAAAGCCAAATTTACATATTCATCAATTTTATTATTCAAACTTTGATCGGCTGAAAAATAACTGAGAACAATTTGGCGATATTTGGTCTTGAGTTGATCGATAAATTCCTGCCGTTCAGCAGGGGCCATATTACGAATAAAATTTTGGGGGCTTCTTTTATAGTACACACCCAAGTATCCTAAACGCTCATGGAGTTTACTCACCAGGCGACGTTGTTGACGAATGATAAAATTCGTTAGCTCTGTCGGTGCGTCACCACTGGCAGATTGTTCCGTGAGGCGAGTTGTAATCGCATTGGTAATAAATTGACTAATCGCTTTATCAATATAAGCGGGAATTTGATTGAGTTGATTGTCCCCGATTCGTACCTCGGTACAGTGGTAGAAATAGGGTGAGGATTCTCCCGGTAATGAAGTTTCATCTGAAGAATCTGATAGGGTCGTTAAACGCTCTATCAGTTGGGGTTGTGCTGTGATAATCACCGCAGGTACAGAAATAGACTGATTGTGGAGATATTGGCTCAGAGCCAGCAAATCGGAATTATCCTCAAGAACGATACAATCGAGTTGCTGTCTTTCTTGAGCCATGAATTGGACAAAGGCTTCAACAGACTGAATCTGCACTGCTGTATAACTATCATTCTGTAAATAGGACATGACAATATTAGCCAGTCCCACAGTCGGCACAAAAACACCGATGGATAGCTGTGGACGCCACACGGTTGGGGAAGTTGGGACTAAGTTTTCACCGAACAAATCAGTCAGAGCCAATTGCTCCATTACTAAGATTGTTTAATCCTATATGATATTTAATCACGAATTGTAACTATTTTTTAACGATTCCCTAGAAAAATCCTCAATCCTTAGATCAAGAAACGGTTTTAACCTCCCCGTGAGTCAAAGGTTGATAAAATTTGGCCGCGAGGGGTTTAATCTGAGTTAAAGCTAAATTTTCTGTAACATGAGCAACAGTTTTCATTCCCACTAAAGCCGTCAATAATCGGGGACAGGAACGGGTGAATTGAAGAGCCTGTAGGGTCGGGGTTAAGGGGGTGTGATGGAGTCCCTCTTGCAGGATGTCGGGAATGTGACCAATGGCTTTGGTTTGGCCAATGGAGGCACTCGAAATCACCGATAATCCTAAACGATGGGCAGCCTCTAAAGTCGGAAGCCATGTCCGCTTAACGTGCTGAGTCGGTTGAACCAACGCCTCTAGCATCGTTGCATTAATGGGTAACTGAATAAATTTGAAATGATCTTGGCCCTCGGAGGTGACTTGACTCGCTAATGCTTTAGCCTTGGCTAAATCCAAATAGTTGAATGCGGTGGGTGGCACTCGCAGGCCATCCCAAGTGGCTAACCCATAGGCACTAATTTTACCTTGGCTGACGGCTTTTTCTAATACTTCAAAGGCGAGTTGGAGACGGTGATAAAAAATTTCTGGGGAGACTTCCGAAAGTTGTATTTCCGGGTTATGGAGATAATAAATATCAATGGTTTCTACCCCTAAATTATCTAAACTTCGTTCGAGTTGATCCCAAATATATTCCGGGTGTAAACAGTGGCATTCGGCAACTAAATCTTGGGGTTCAATGGTAAAATTACGGCTTTCAATATATCGAGAATAAAACCAACTGATCCGCTCATTATCAGGAATAAACCCTGCTTTTGTACAAATCACTAACTCATCTCTGGATATCGTTTTATCCCGGATTAAAGCCAATAAAGCATCACTAACGCTCCATTCAGCGTGCATATAGCGATAATTAATTGCCGTATCAATCAGGTTAATTCCATTTTCAACTGACTCGATAATGGCATCAGTAACGAGATCATCGGTATGAGAGTCCGGCACACCTAAATAAGTGCCAATCCCAATTGAACTAACAACCCAACCATTAGCTTGTCGAAAATGAGTGGCTACACAGTCTTGCTGATGTCGTTCTCGATATCTTTGGGTTCCTGCTAAAGTCGCTTTCCCTAAAATTTTCATACGGTTCTAGGTTGAATAAAAGCTTGAAACTTGGGTTATATTCTCTATTTTAAACGTTTCCTTTCGGTCTTCTCGTTTTATTACTATTTTGTTACTCATTAAGATAAAATCCTCTGATTCGGCAACCATCCCTTGTGAGGGAGTGAAACCTTAATCAACAAACACCCCAAACCCTCAATTCTTAATTCTTCATTCTTAATTCCCCCTATCCTCCTCAGCACAAGAGATGATGGAAGATCAAGGGCGATTTCCAATGCCCCTGTCGTTAGTAGAGAAGGTTGTTTCTATGCCATCCTTGAGATATGCCTATTTTCCCGGCTGTGTTGCCCAAGGAGCTTGTCGAGAACTGTATCAGTCTACGCAAGTCCTCGCCCAAACTTTAGGCATTGAACTCATTGAACTGAAAAAGGCATCCTGCTGTGGTTCGGGAACGTTCAAAGAAGATTCTCGGCTCTTAGAGGATACCGTCAATGCCCGTAATATTGCTTTAGCAGAAGAATTAAATTTACCCTTACTGACCCATTGCAGTACCTGTCAAGGGGTGATTGGCCACGTTGATGAACGCTTAAAGGAATTTCAAACTACAGATCCGGCTTATATTGAAAAGGTGAATGGATTACTCAGTAAAGAGGGATGTTCCCCCTATCAGGGGACAACGGAAGTTAAACACCTGCTTTGGGCCTTAGTCGCCGATTATGGTTTAGCCGAAATTCAACAAAGAGTCAAACGCACACTCTCAGATTTGAAGTGTGCTGCCTTTTATGGCTGTTACCTCTTACGCGCTCAAACCCATCTCCCCTATGATGACCCCCATCAACCAGAATCGATGGAAAATTTGTTCCGGGCGGTGGGAGCGACTCCGGTTTATTATCGGGGTAGAACCCAATGTTGCGGTTGGCCTTTGTCCAGTTACGCCACAGAATCAGCTTTTCAAATGGCCGGAAACCAAATTCAAGATGCCATTGACAACGGTGCAGATTGTTTGGTCACACCTTGTCCCCTCTGTCATCTTAATTTAGATTCCCGCCAACCGGAAGTGGAAAAAGTCATCGGTCGTCCCTTGGGTTTACCCGTTCTCCATCTTCCCCAATTAGTGGCCCTGGCCCTGGGTATCGACCCTAAACAACTGGGTTTAGACCGCCATGTTGTTTCTACGAAGTCTGTTTTGGAGAAAATTAGATAATTTGTTGACGGTTGGCTGTTGACGGTTAACGGACAATGGACAATGGACAATGGACAATGGACAACAGAGACGGAAATATTACATTGTTTAAAGTTTTATCGCCTTATGTGTACTGGCAGTGTTTCACTGGGGTATTGTGATGGAATATATGGGATGATTCCGCTCATAGAAAAATAGCCACGATGGTTTTACCAAAGTGGGTACTAGCTGGTTGGCATCGTCTTTAGGGGTAAAACTCTTTTAAGAATCCCTCGAATTTAATTCGTAGGAGTGTCAAGTTAAGCTGGACTTCTAACCTGTATTCAGGGCAGAACTTGTAACATTTTGATATCTACTGGAGAAATCATTCAATGTCTCATTCAGTCAAAATTTACGATACCTGTATCGGCTGTACCCAATGTGTTCGCGCTTGTCCCACCGACGTCCTTGAGATGGTTCCTTGGGATGGCTGCAAAGCAGGTCAGCTTGCTTCTTCTCCCCGCACCGAAGACTGTGTAGGTTGCAAACGGTGTGAAACAGCTTGTCCGACAGACTTTTTAAGTATTCGGGTTTATCTCGGTGCTGAAACAACTCGTAGCATGGGTCTAGCTTACTAAACTCTGCCCAAAACCGGGTGTTTTTATCAATTCTAACTCCTGACTTCCACCGGGAAGATTCCAGGGAGTTCAATCTTCACAGAGGGCGGAATTTACCCCCTCTTTTTTCTTTTTTTATGGATTCTAATTCTACCTTAGACGCAATTGCTCGTTTTTTTAACTTTCAAGAACTCCAGACTAATTTTAGGATTGAAATTTTAGCCGGAGTCACAACCTTTGTAACGATGGCTTATATTTTAGTCGTTAATCCTGCTATTTTATCCAATGCTATTTTTCTCCAAACCTCCGGGGATTTATTCGGAGAATTAGTTATTGCAACGGCGTTAGCTTCTGCTTTAGCAACATTAGTTATGGGGTTATATGCTAAATATCCTTTTGCATTAGCACCGGGAATGGGATTAAACGCCTATTTTGCCTTTTCGGTGGTGTTAGGATTAGGTATTTCTTGGCGAGTCGCTTTAGCTGCTATTTTAATTGAAGGCTTAATTTTTATTGCTTTAACCCTGAGTCAATTTAGAACTCAAATTGTCACCGCTATTCCTGAAGGTATTAAACACGCCGTCGCTGCTGGAATTGGTTTATTTATTGCCTATATTGCTTTAACAGGTGCAAAAATTATTGTCACGGATACAGCTACAACTACAACATTAGGGAACTTAAATGACCCGACTGTATTAATTACAATGGCTGGAATTTTGATGACGGCGGCGTTAATGGCTCGTCGAGTTACCGGAGCTTTATTATTAGGAATTTTAGCGACAGCCGGGTTAGGATGGATTTTAGGAATTGCCCCCTGGCCTAAAGGAATTATTGGTTTACCTCAATTACCTGTTGATTTATTCGGTCAAGGAATTATGGGGTTAAAAGAAGTTTTACAAGTGAATTTTTTACAGATTTTTACGGTTACTTTTGTGTTTTTCTTTGTGGATTTATTTGATACGGTGGGAACCCTAACGGGATTAGGAATGAAAGCGGGTTATATTAACGAACAGGGGGAATTTCCGCGTGTTACAGAAGCGTTTATGGCTGATGCAGTAGGAACAACTACGGGGGCAATTTTTGGCACGTCTACGGTAACAACTTATATTGAATCTGCATCAGGAATTTCTGAAGGTGGAAGAAGTGGATTAACGGCTGTGGTTGTAGCTATATTATTCACAATTTCAATATTTTTTATTCCCCTATTATCCGCAATTCCCAGTTTTGCAACAGCCCCGACTTTAATTATTGTGGGGGTGTTAATGATGGGAAGTGTACGATATATTCATTGGGATGACCCCGCAGAATCAATTCCGGCATTTCTCACGATTTTTATCATGCCCTTAAGTTATTCCATTGCAGACGGTTTAGGAGTTGGTTTAATTACTTATCCCCTAATTAAATCCTTTCAAGGCAAGTTCCACGAAACCAATATAGCAATGTGGATTTTAGCAATTATTTTTATTTTAAAGTTTGTTTTCGTGGGGAAATAAGCCGGGGATATAAGGTTAAAGTTTTATCTGTCACAATTCCAACCCAATACTTAAACCCCAAACTGACAACTGAGTAAGGGTGGGGGAACCCCGCCCCTACAACTGATAACTGATAACTGATAACTGATAACTGATTTTCAAGATTTCCCCCCAATATATTTTAATTTCCATAAACAACCGGACATAAAATTAGTCAAAACATGGGCAATAATTGGAACTAATAAATTACCAGTTGCGATCGCACTATACCCCAACAGAAACCCCACAATGATTGCCCAAATTACATAGGGCCATTGTTGAGAACCGCTAAAATGGAGAACCCCAAAAGCAATACTTGAAACCACTAATGCTAAAGGCGTTAATCCCAAATCCGATAACATTACCCCTCGGAATAATAATTCCTCACTGAGTCCGGGTAATAAACCTAACCAAATTAAATCCGGCCATAATAAAGGACTCAGGACTAATTTTAAATAAATATTCGCACTGCGACTATAAGCCGGCCAGATACGATACAGGATAAAACTGGCAATTGTAATGATTAACCCGACACCTAAACCCCACCCTAAACTAATTGCAGAAAAAGTCACAGGTAAAAGGGTCACACGACTCAAATGTAACCAAGCTTTAGCGATCGCTAATAAGACAATAGCGGTTCCCCCCATCGCTACTAAAACTTGAGTTCGGGTTAAAGGTTCGAGTTCAAAATTGTTCGGTGTTTTTTGTTCTACCACGCTAGTTAAACACTAATAATATTTAAGTTGCCTTAAGGATAATAAATTCGGACGCAAGGCATTCGGATCAACTCCAGCTTTATGCGCCACTAAAATTCCTAAAGCCTCTAAATAAGAGTTTACCTGTACGGCTTGAATTCCTAACCGTTCTGGGGTGACTTGCATTCGGGTTTTATTTTCCCCAACGGTAATAATTTGAGGGGTAGAGACGCGCCATGGCGCGTCTCTTGGTGCGTTTCTTGGTGCGTTTCTTGGCGCGTCTCTTGGTGCATTTCTTGGCGCGTCTCTACGGCTCAAACTCAGGATAGCAGACCCTCCACAGGCTGTTGCGGGAACCACCACCGCATCCACTTGATCCGCCCAAATTGTCCCAGAAGTGGCAGAAGTTACGAACTGGGGGGCGCGACTTAACCCGACTAATACACAGGGGAGAAAGGTATATCCCAGTTCCTCCGCCGCCGAACGAGGGGATAATTCAGGATCGAGGGGAAGGGGAGAAAGGGCTGGAGCATGGGCACAGGGAATTTGAAAGGTGCGGACAATTAAATGGCTGATCACTGCTTCTGCTCCCGCTAAGGGATCAACGCCCTGTCCATGACGATAAGCTTCTAAAACACTACTATTTTCGGCTTCGGGAAAACGGGCGACAACAGCAATGGCCTCAGCTTTGGCTTCTGTAATTAACCGTTCTGCGGCTCGTAACAAACTGTCCGGGTTGCCAATCGTTCCCCAGGAAGCACCGGACTCGGAGGTTCTCAGTTCCACATTCAGAGGCGCATCGGTAATTACATAGTCTGTTAAGCTTAAGCCTAACGTTGCTCTAGCTGCGTCAGCCACTTGTAAATGTCTCAGCCGTAATTCCGGTTCAATGGCTTGATCCAAAAGTAACCCAACTCGGTTCTGGTGAACCGTTTGGAGTCCCCACGTTCCCGCCGCAAACTGATCCAAAGCATATCCTTCCACATACAAACTATTGGGTATGGGCCAATAGAGTTGAGCACCATTGAGAACGTTGGGATGGGTAATTAAAGGATCTGCAACTTGAGCTATCGCCCTAGCAACGGGTAAACCATCCCCTGCATACCCTCCAATGGCCGCACCGATGCCTGTTGGGATGATTAAAATAACGGTATAAGGACGAGGCATGATCAGATGTTGTAGGGTTTAGGATGTTGGGTATGTCGAAACCTATTTTAAGGGATTAACAATCGCTGTGTTACCAACAAACTTTATTTAGGGGGTTTGGTTGCAGAATGAAAAATTGTGTTATAATAGTCAATGACCTGGACTTATGCGATTGGAACGCCCAAACCTTGTCAGAACCGGAAGGTGGCAGCAATACGGGATGCTTCTGATAGGCGTAAACTCCGGGTCACTTTTTTTACACGATTTTATGGAATCTGTAATTAGTAATATTTGTTTTAGAAAGCTGGAGTAGTTATGCCGGGTTTCGGAGATCTTTTCCAAAAAGCCGTTTACTTGGGGGTGGGTTTAGCCTCCTATGCTGGCGAAAAAGCCAGTAAAACCCTAGCAGAATTACGCACGGATGCCCAGAAATTAGCCGATGAACTCGTGAAACGGGGCGAAATGACAACGGAAGAAGCCCGTCGTTTTGTGGAAGATACAATTCAGCAAGTTCAACAACCGCCAACTGAACCGCCGCTTTCATCTCCTAAGCCTGAACCCCGTCGCATTGAAATTTTAGATGATGAGGAACCCACTCCCGTCGATGAAGGGGTGGAAAAGTTAAGAAAACAGGTGCAAGATTTACAGGACGAATTGCGACGCTTACAGCAATAGTCAAGGGATAATCAAGCTCACCCCTACATAAAAATCTTACTGAATGGTTAATTCATTCGCGCTATACTAGAAATATAGTATAGCTATTTTTTGCTATATTTTATAACTTTATTCAGACAACTGGTTAATCAGTCTCATGGAAGAGTGGTCAAAAAGTATTGTAGAAGCACTAGAAACAGTGGTTTCAGACATGGAGAAATTTTTTGCAGACGTGACTGAAGAAATTAACGAAATGTTTAACGAACTCACCAAGATCTCGGAAGAAATTACCGATGAGGTACAAAATAAAATTCTTCCTGAACTTGATGAATGTATGAATGAGATCTTTGAACCCATTCGCGATATTTATTTTGATCTGGATTCAGGTCTGGATTTAGGTTTACATCATGAGGGAGAACATTTTGATCCCTTTGTCACTTATGTTCAACCCACAGAAACAGAACAACCCGCCTGTCGAGGATGCAAACATTATCACGGACAAGTTTATGGGGGAAATTTATTAGTTTGTGGAATGCACCCAACGGGAGCCGAAGGTGAAACTTGTTCTGATTGGGAAGGCGAATAGGGAATTTAGTTAATAAATTAACCGTTAATTATTAACTCTTACACTGATAACTGATAACTGATAACTGATAACTGATAACTGATAACTGATAACTGATAACTGATAACTGATAACTGATAACTGATGACTGATAACTGTATTCCTCAAATTCCACCTTCATTGCATCTACGAGCCTATCAACAGCAAGCGGTCAATAATTGGTTTGCTAACCGGGGACGGGGAACCTTAAAAATGGCAACGGGAAGCGGTAAAACCATTACAGCTTTAGCGATCGCCACAGAATTATATCAGAAAATTGGTTTACAAGCATTAATTATTGTTTGTCCTTATCGCCATTTAGTCACGCAATGGGCAAAAGAGGCGGAAAAATTTAATTTGAATCCAATTTTAGCTTTTGAAAGTGTCAGGTATTGGCAAAAAAAATTATCTACTGAATTATATCAATTAAGAGCCGGACATCAAGCGTTTTTAACGGTTATTACAACTAATTCTACCTTGATTTCCGAAGGATTTCAATCTCAACTACGTTATTTTCCTGAAAAAACATTAATGGTGGGAGATGAAGCCCATAATTTAGGAAGTCCTCGGTTAGAGGAAAGTTTACCTCGAAATATTGGCTTAAGATTAGCCCTTTCAGCTACTCCTGAACGACATTTTGATGACAATGGAACAGAGGCAATTCTTAACTATTTTGGCCCTGTTTTACAACCGGAATTAACCTTAGCAGAAGCCATTCGTCAAGGCGCATTAGTTCGCTATTTATATTATCCAATTTTAGTCGAATTAACAGAAGCAGAAAGTCGAGCTTATCATCGGTTAACGACTCGCATCGGTTGGGCGTTAATGGAGGACGAGAAAAACTGGGAAAATAATGAAACCGTTACAGCTTTATTAATTCAAAGATCTCGATTAATTGCATCAGCAACCAATAAATTAGATGCGTTACGCCAGTTAATGAAAACACGATTAAATACAACTCATACTTTATTTTATTGTGGAGATGGAAGTATAGAAACCTTAGAGGATTATTCCCCACGACAATTAGAAGCCACTGTGGAATTATTAGGGTCAGAATTGGGTTATCGGGTGAATACTTATACCGCAGAAACCCCTTTAAGTGAACGGGAAAAATTACGTCAACAATTTGAACAAGGAGAATTACAAGGATTAGTAGCAATTCGGTGTTTAGATGAAGGCGTTGATATTCCCGCCATTCAAAATGCTGTGATTTTAGCGAGTAGTTGTAATCCTCGACAATTTATTCAACGACGGGGAAGAATTTTAAGACCCCATCCGGGGAAAGAACGAGCCACGTTATTTGATATGATTGTTTTACCCCCAGATTTAGATCGAAATACCTTAGAAGTTGAACGCAATTTATTAAGAAAAGAGTTAAAACGGTTTTTAGAATTTGCCAATTTAGCCGATAATGCAGGAGAGGCGAGATTAAAATTACTTCAGTTACAAAAGCGATATGGGTTATTAGATTTATAGCAACCCCTGGCTTTCATCCTAACTTAAGTGAAATAATGACATCACTAACTTTTACCATCAGTATCATCGGATCGATCTCTGAGGCAGCAAACCCATACTTCTGATAAAAGAGCTTTGCCTCTTCCGAGATAGCATGGACAAGAATTGCTCGTATTCCCGCAATTTCAGCCGCTTGTAGCGTGCGAAGAATCGCATCTCGTAGCATAGCACGCCCGATACCTTGGTTTTGCCACTGGCGATCAACGGCCAATCTTCCGATCACCATAACCGGAATTGGATCGGGCATATTACGCCGAACTCGTCCTGTAGCAATAGTTTGAGCTACTGCGCCGTTGGCAAGACAGTAGTATGCAACGACGACTGCACCCACAGAAAGAACATAAGTGCGGGAAGCCCCTTCTAACTCATTTTTCCAAGCACGACGCTTGAGCCAGTCATCTAACTGACTGTTACCCGAATCAAAGTTATCAATTTGATGTGACGGATTTAGTTTTTCAGGAGGGCTGAGTTTGTCTCGATCTCGATCTAATCCCACGGCGATTTAGTGGTTAACAATGCTTTTAATTTCTCATTTTGCAGAGGTGGTGCATCTAACAGATCCACGAATTTCTGAAATTTACCCTCATCTAACTCAAAAAAACAGCGACTTAAAATCACATCTTGGGCTTTTTGGTAAGCTGTTTGAAGCATGAACTCTGATCGGCTTTTGCCTTGTATTTTAGCAGCTTGATCGATAAAATCCCGTTGACTCTGCTTGGCTCGGATATTGATCGTTACCTCGCGGGTTGGGCTGACTGACTCTTGAGATTCTGACTCACACATAACCGATACCTCTGTGAGAGTTAAACTAAATTGCCGATTGCTTGATTCCAGATTAACAGCTTTGTATATACATTGTCAATACATTTTCAACCTCTAATAGTCATTAGGTGACAAGCTCGATATTTTATCTTAACAACAAGCAAAGATAAATTTTTGTTAAGACTAATCAACTCTTGTCGTTTAAAACTCAGCTTTGTCGCGCTCTTTTGTCGATTTCAGATTAAAATGATCACAATTGCCATTTTACGCCCCTTAAAATGTTTAAATATTCTGAAAGTATTATTACCACTATTGCTAATGTTTTCTCTGAAAAAAAGTCTACCTACGGGGATAACATTAATCCTAAAGAAGCTCAAGATCCAATTACCGATGCTTCCCCGGAAGTTCGAGAAATTATTGAACGGGTTTTACAAGCCGAACGAGATAAATTATATATGAAAAATCCCCGTAATATTAATGATGATATTCTCAAAATTATTAAGGATGTGGTGCAATGAGATTAATTTCAATTCAACTCTGTAATTTTCGGCAATTTTATGGGAAAACCCCAGAAATTATTTTGGGTTATGGGGAGAGAAATACAACGGTTATTCATGGTAATAATGGAGCCGGAAAAACCACATTAATGAATGCGTTTACTTGGGTTTTGTATGAAAAGTTTAGTGCAGCCTTTGCCATTTCTGAACATTTAGTCAATAAACGAGCATTAAATGAATCTGAACCCGGAAAAGGGGTAGGATGTTGGGTAGAATTAATCTTTGAACATGATCATAAACGATATTTAGTCAAACGGATTTGTCGAGCGTATAAAAATGGTAGTGAGATTGAACAAACAGCCAGTCAATTATATATGCAAGTGGCGGGAGATGATGGACGCTGGGGAATGCCGCCTCACCCTCCAGAGGAAATTATTAATCGAATTTTACCCTTAAGTTTACATCAATATTTCTTTTTTGATGGAGAGCGAATTGAGCAGATTGTTAGAGATGAACGTAAAGTAGAAATTGCGGATGCAACAAAAGAGTTATTAGGAGTTGAAGTCTTAAATCGAGCTATTAAACATTTAGGGGAAGCTAAAAAATCCTTAGAAACCGATTTAGGAATGATTGGAAATCCTGAAACTAAAAAATATTTACACGAAAAGAAAAAAGCGGAACAGGAAATTGAACGTTTGTTGCAAAGACAAACTGAAATCACCCAAGAGTTAGACCACCAAAAGCAGGTAAAATCAACCTTAAGTGAGAGATTAATGGAGTTAAGTGGTGCGGCTGAATTACAACAATTACGGAATGAATTAGACCTAAAAAAACAATTACTCCGAGAACAACTGCATCAAGGTCACGTCGCTATTAATCGAGGAATTTCAACCAAAGGCTATACGGTTTTAATTCCTGAATTAACAGCAGAATTTAGAACAATATTTTCTGAAATGCGAGAACGGGGGGAGTTGAATACCGGAATTACCAAACAGTTTTTGCAGGGTTTATTAGCGGAAAAAAAATGTATTTGTGGGGCTGAATTAATCCCTGGAAATACGGGATGTGGACAAGTTGAACATTGGTTAAATCAAGCGGGAACGGCTGATATTGATGAAACAGCAATTCGGTTAAGTAGCCAAGTCGATGAATTAGATAAACAAGCGACTGAATTTTGGGACGAAATTAATCGCCAACAACTGAATATTCAAACTTATCGAGAAGAATTACAACGGATTGAAAATGAACTCGATAGCATTACCAATAAACTGAGAAAGTTTCCTGATGAGAATATTCAAGAGTTACAAAAACGGTTAGATGAAATTGAACTCAAAATTAGTGAGTTAAATCGAGAAACAGGTTCAAATCAGCAACAAATTGAGAATTTTAAAGCAACGGTTGAGAGTTTATCTCGACAAATTGATAAACAACAAATGAATGAAATTAAACAAGTATTAATGCAGCGAAGAATTGCAGCAACTCAAGATGCAATCTTACGTTTAACTGAAGTTAAAGACCGTTTAGACCAACAATTTCGCTGTCAGTTAGAAAAGCGAGTGCAAAAATTATTTAGTCAAATTTCTTTTACGCCTTATTTACCCAAATTAACGGAAAAATATGAATTAAAATTAGTGGAGACTACCGCCGGAGAGGAAGCAGAAGTCGCGGCTTCAACGGGGGAAAATCAGATTTTAAGTTTATCGTTTATTGGGGGAATTATTGATGGGGTGAGAGAATGGAGCCAAAAAAATACCTTAATGGGCCCTGATAGTAGTACCTTTCCCATTGTTATGGACTCACCTTTTGGCAGTTTAGATGAAATTTATCGCCGACAAATTGCCAATATTATTCCACAATTAGCGAATCAATTAATTGTTTTAGTCACAAAAACTCAATGGCGGGGAGAAGTCGCAGAAGAAATGGAAAAACGCATCGGACGGGAATATATTCTATCCTACAATTCTCCTAAACCTGATTGTGAGGAAGATTGGATAGAATTAGGAGGACAGCGTTATCCTTTAGTGCATCAAAGTTCCAATGAGTTTGAATATACGGAAATTTTAGAAGTGGAATATGATTTTTAAAGGAAGAAAAAATACTCAACAGGAGTTAGGAATATGGTAAGGGGATTATATTACACCACTGGTATTAATCCCTTAGTTCCTACTATTCCCTATTCCCTATTCCCTGTTCCCTATTCCCTGTTCCCTATTCCCCATTCGTAATTCGTAATTCGTAATTCATAATTCGTAATTCCCTATTCCCTGTTCCCTACTAGGAATTACTGACCAAAACGGCGGTCAATATCATCCGCAGCAGAACCCCCTCGACGGGAATTAATTCTTAAAGATTGACCATCTTTTGAAAGGTCATAAGTCAGGGGTTGAGTCGATTTAATTAAGCTTTCGCCTTCTTGCGCTAACGTTGCAGGAGGGTACTGATTCATTAACACTCTAAGCTGTTCAATTCGCTTAGGAATAGCCGGATGAGTGGTATCAAATTCAGCGCCGGATGTGCGTCCTAAAACATCCATAACTCGAATACATCCTTCCGCGTCAAACCCCGCTTTAGCAATATATTGATAGCCAACTTCATCAGCTTCAAATTCTTGTTTACGATTATTTTCAGCAAGTTTTTGTTCTAATTCTGTGGTTTTTTCTTGAACAATTTCTTTTATCCGTTCTTCTGCTTGCGCTAAACGTTGGCGACTCGCACCTTGTAACGCACTATTTCCCACGCTTCCCGCCGTCCGACCCCAACCGCCTAAAAAACCTCCCACCGTTTGCAAAACAGCCCCTCCAATTGAAGTTCCCGTTGCATCAGATTTAGCATCTTGAATTTCAGCTAAAACTTGTTCTTCGGCTTCTTTTTGAATGCGTTCTTTTAAAGCGGCTTCTTCGGCTGGCCCTAAGGCAATATGACGTTCAACATGATGTGCCATTTCATGACCAATGACACAAGCAATAGCCGAAGAATCTCCCGCTAATTGGTCTAAAATTCCTGTATAAATCGCAATTAAATTAACTTCTGTTGCAAAGGCATTAATATTATATTCATTCACAATTCCCACCCTCCAAGGGGTATTATCTAAACCATTAGCTCTGGCAATTCTTTCTACAACCCGATAAATCACATAAACATCTTCTGAAAGTTCTTCTTTCGCTTGTTTATAAAGCTCATCATTGGATGGATTTTGAGCCATTAAAACAGTTTCGGGAGTCAATGATTCCGCTAAAAGAGGTGTAGGGAAAAATAGGGTACTTAAACAGGTGAGAATGGCTAATTTTTGAGTAGATTGCAACAACGGAAACATAACCGCACCTCGGTTGACAGAACGACCAATTATCGTAAGTTTAACTCTAACACTTCTGTTTGCTTTTGTCTAGGGTAAATTGTACTTATTTTTTATGAGATATCCCTTTGACGTCAAAACGTTTACAAAATTTTATACTCAAGCTTTCATCCTAGGGTTACGCTTAAAAATCCGCAGTTGCAATGAGAGAGAAATGGACTATTTAACAGAGTGGACAGAAAGTGGCGTTGATGAAGAACTCACCCAACTTAATGTAATTCCTCTGGATGGGTATCGTCCGTTAGATTATCTTCTCTATGCTGATACCCTTCCGCGATTAAACACAGGTCGTTTATCAGAACCTATTCTTAACCGCTATAAACATCTTTATGATGGAGGTTGGTGGTGTTCTGGGATTGATATTTTGACTGGAAATCCTGATTTGTGGGGATGTTTTAAACCGATTAAACCTCGCTTAAGTTTAGATCAGAGGAAATGTATTAAATATGAACATCCTCCCAATACACCCATGGGAATTTTTGCTCTGAGAATTTCTCGAACTATTTGGGAACGCATTTCTCAAAAATATGGCGTGGAAATCAATTCCTCTGATATTCAACCCCATCAACCAGATTTAGGATTTTGGCGCTGGGTAATTTGTCATCCTGAACTACCTTTATGTATTACTGAAGGAGCTAAGAAAGCCGGTGCATTATTAACAGCCGGATATATTGCGATCGCACTTCCTGGGATTCATAGTGGCTACCGAGTTCCCCGTGATCAATATGGAAATAGAATTGCTAAACCTGCTTTAATTCAGCAGTTACAGCAGTTTGTGAATAAAAATCGGAAGATTTATATGGTCTTTGATCAAGATACTAAACCAAAAACAATTAAAGCCGTTAATTCAGCCATTCAGCAAACGGGATACTTATTAAAAGAGGCGGGATGTTCAGTTTATGTTGTCAATTGGAATCCTCAGTTGGGGAAAGGAGTTGATGACTTAATTGCAGAACAAGGACAAACAGTATTTGATCAAGCGTATGAAACAGCAACTCCCTTAGAAACCTGGAAAGCATTGTCTTATAATCGCTTAACTTATTCCCCAAATATTTACCTCAATAATCGCTATTTATCTGCGATAAAAATACCTCAATCAGCTAAATTAATCGCAATTAAATCTCCCAAAGGGACTGGAAAAACAAAAATATTAGAAACCCTAGTTCAAGATGCACTTGAAAAAAAACAATGGGTTTTAGTGATTGGTCATCGAATTCGACTCATTGAAGCGTTATGTCAACGGTTTGGATTACAATACATGAAATCTGCCGTTGAAACCCCTAATTCTGCTTTAGGGTATGGATTATGTATTGATTCATTACATCCTAATTCTAGCGTTAAATTTGAAGCAAAAGACTGGTCAAATGGACTGGTTATTTTAGATGAAGTTGAACAAGTATTATGGCATGGATTAAACTCAGAAACCTGCCAAAATCATCGAGTTTCTATTCTAAAATCCTTCAAAACTCTCCTGCAAAATGTCTTGGGAGGAAACGGTCAAGTGGTGATTTCTGATGCCGATTTAAGCGATACCGCTATTGATTATTTAACCGCCTTATCCGGTATTCATCTACAACCTTTTGTGATTCAAAATCAGTGGCGACCTTCACCCGATGAAGCGTGGACAATTTATAACTATTTAGGAAATACCCCTGACCAACTGGTGAAAGACTTAGAACAACATATTGCAGAAGGGGGGAAACCTTTTGTTTGTTTATCTGCCCAAAAATTAACAAGTCAATGGGGAACTCGTACCCTAGAAACCTATTTAAAAACTCAATTTCCAGATCGTTCTATCTTGAGAATAGATTCCGAATCTTTAGCTGACCCTACTCATCCTGCCTATGGTTCAATTGCTAACTTAAATCAAGAGCTAAAATCCTATGATATTGTGTTAGCTTCTCCCTCGATTGAAACGGGAGTTAGTATTGAAATTAAAAATCATTTTACCTCAGTTTGGGGCATATTTCAAGGGATTCAAGCGGAAAATTCTGTCCGTCAAGCATTGGGACGAATTCGAGAGAATATTCCCCGATTTATTTGGATGGCAAACCGAGGATTTAATCAAGTAGGAAATGGCGCAACTTCTATGAGTTCTTTACTCGGTAGTGGACAACGATTAACTCGCTTAAATATTCGGCTGTTGCAACAATCAGATTTTGCAGGATTAGATGATTTAGGAATGGGATTTCAATCTGAATCTTTAGTCTGTTGGGCAAAAATGGCAGTGCGATTTAATGCAGGAATGGATCATTATCGGCAAACAATTTTAACAGCGTTAGCAGGAGAAGGTCATCAGATTATTGAGGTTCCCGAAGCCCAAAAAATACCCAAAAATGCAATAAAATCGACGCAAAAATTTAAACCCAAAAATTCAGAGCGTCCAACGCTTAATGAACTTATTTTAGCGGTTAAGGATCAGAATTACCAAGCGGAAAGTTTGGCTGTGATTCATTCTATGGATTTAAGCGATTGTCAATATTATTATGTCCAAAAAAAATTAGCCAAAACTCCAGAAGAACGTCGCGCAATCCGTAAATATGAGTTAAAATTACGCTATGGGGTAGCTGTGACCTCGGATTTAATTGCTAAAGATGATCAAGGATGGTATGAACAACTCCGAATTCATTATTTCTTAACCGTAGGTCGTCCCTATTTAATGGGTCGAGATGCGTTAATTGCAAGACGGTTAATGGAACAAGGAAAGGGTAATATTTTTGCTCCAGATTTTAATCGTTCTCAGTTAGGAGCTATAATTGGAATCATGGAATTATTAGGAATTCCTGCCTTACTGAAAAATCCTGAACGGGATTTGAAAAATACCGATACTGACTTACAAACCATTACTGAAATAGCCCTTAAAGATAGAAATGCCATCAAAACGATTACAGGAATTGGACTCGCTAAAAATTCAAGTCCTATTACAATTTTACAACGTTTTTTAGATAAAATTAGTTATCGTTTAACCTGTGTTAGGGTGCAAAGTGAAGGAAAAAAACGGGTTAGAGTTTATCGGGTTCTAAATCCCCAAGATAACCGAGAACAAATCTTTCAACATTGGTTAAAATTAGAAGGTCAATATCCGGGTCAATTAGACACAACCATTCCTGAAAATAAGTTCATTTCAACTCCTTTTCAATTCACACCAGACTATATCCAACTCTCCCTGTTCAACTCTTAGTTAATCCAGAAACCGGGTTTTTACTTAAAATCTTGTTAACTATCCCCAATTTTCCGATAAAAACCCGGTTTCTTTTAGGCGACAAATCAGTTAAAATAAATAAAGTTGAGATTATTTCTGAAAATGAACACCCTATCAACTCCTAAAATTCAACCCCAAACCCTGACAAAAATTGGTGTAATTGGAGGGGGACAACTCGCTTGGATGATGGGAATGGAAGCCGCATCTTTAGGGGTTTCTTTATTTGTTCAAACCCCCCACAGCACTGACCCAGCAGTTCCTTTCTCCTCCGAAACCATTTTAGCTGCTATTGATGACCCGACAGCCACCGCAAAATTAGCAAAATATTGTGATGTTATTACTTTTGAGAATGAATTTGTTGATTTAAACGCTTTATCTAAACTTGAAGAACAGGGGGTTTGTTTTCGTCCTCGCTTACAAGCTTTATCCCTTTTATTAGATAAATATGATCAATTAAGTTATTTAGAAAAAATCGGTTTACCCGTTCCAGAATTTCAACTCTTAACCCCTGAAAATGGTAAAATCATTAATCATAATCTGGGCTATCCCGTCGTTTTAAAAGCTTGCCGTTACGGATACGATGGACAGGGAACTTTTATTATTAAAACTGCGGAGGAATTATCCCAAACCTGGGCAAAATTTAACTATCCTCCGATGTTATTACAAAAATTTGTCCCTTTTGAACGGGAATTAGCGGTTATTGCAGCGCGTTCTGTTACAGGAGATGTGGCAGTGTATCCGATAGTAGAAACAGTTCAAAAAAATCAAGTTTGTCATCGGGTTATTGCCCCAGCTAATATTAATAAAAGTATAGCAGAACAAGCAAAAACAATTGCAACAACTTTATTGAATAGTTTACAAGTCATTGGGCTATTTGGAATTGAATTGTTTTTAACATCCGAAGGGGAACTATTAGTGAATGAAATTGCACCCCGCACCCATAATTCCGGTCATTTTAGTTTAGATGCTTGTGAAACTTCGCAATTTAAACAACATTTAAGGGCAGTGAGTGGTTTACCATTAGGCAATACCGCCTTAAACTGTAGTGGGGCGGTGATGGTGAATTTATTGGGGTTTGAAACCGCTAATTCTGACTATTCTGAAAAACGCCAAAAAATAGCAGAAATTCCTAATTCCTTTATTCGTTGGTATGGAAAAACCGCATCTCGTCCCGGTCGAAAATTAGGTCATGTTACCGTATTAATTCAGACAGAAAAAAATAAAAATATAGAAGAAAAAGCCAATAAAATAGCTGATGAAATCGAATCAATTTGGTACTCGTAGGGTGCGTAAGCACCGCGCACGCACCAAAAACCCATCATTCCTCAAAAAATCTAGTCTATAAATGACTTTTCATGATATATTATTAATTATAAGGGATATTCGCACTCAGTACACATGGCGACTTCTATCTATTATATTCCTATTGAGTCATCATTAGGAATTGCTCAACATTATTTTATTTCCTCCGATGGAACCTTTGAAAATTCAATGGGTTGGGGGCCTAATGGTGTTGAATATAAAGGTAAAGGAGCAGAATTAACTCCTGAACAAGAACAACGGATTTTAGACTATCCTCAATTATTAAGTGTGATTAAGTGCGTACCCAGAGCTTACGCACCTTACAAAGTTAAGCAACTTGACAAAAATTCCCTATATTTTTCTGATGGGGTAAAGGTTTACCTTCTGCTTGATAACTCTCAATTAATAATTCAATAACCTCCTCTGCATTATTAACAGCATCTTGATAAGAATTTCCATGAGTACAAGGCTGCATAATATCCTCAAACTCAGGTAAAAATACCACCAAACATTGATCTTCCTCAGACCATTGAATAATAATGGTGTATTTCATTCTTCTGTCTCCTTATTCTTGAGTTTTTTTAAAGTATTAAGTGCCTGATTAACCTGTTTTTCTAAATAAAGTTTAGCATCATCTCCATCTTTACCCGCTATAATTATAGCTTGAGTTAAGTCCGAATGTTTCCACTTACTATGACTTCCTTTAGCAGGTAGACAGATAAACCCTGCTTTTAGGAGTAGACTTTTTAGTTCTCTAATCTTTTTGGGCATAAAATATCAGCAGCAATTAACTCCCTAACAAATCCGAGGTAACTGTTCTCCACTCAACATATCAATAATCCGTTTTGCTCCGATTGTACTTTCCATTGTAACTAAAGGGGTTGACGTTTGTTTAACAAAACCAATTAAACTCGCTTGGGGTATTTTTGCCTGTAAAATCGATAAAGTTTTTTCAATATCTTTCTCAGGAACAAACACGGCAAACCGCCCTTCATTAGCAACATAAAGGGGGTCAAATCCTAAAATTTCACAAGCTCCTTTGACTTCTTCTAATACATTAATAGCTGTTTCTTTGATTTCAATTTCAACTTTAGCAGCAGTAGCAATTTCATTTAACGTACTCGCTAAACCGCCCCGTGTTAAATCTCGTAAACAGTGAATTTCTATTCCTGCTTCTAATAACTCTAAAACCACATCTGCTACAGGTGCAGAATCACTTTCTATTGTTGTTTCAAACTCTAATCCTTCCCGCACTGCCATAATTGCAATCCCATGTCGCCCCAAATCTCCATTAATAATAACAGCATCTCCCGGTTGAACCGATAGGGGATTAATGGTTAAATGATGTTCAATTATTCCAATTCCCGATGTATTAATAAAAATGCCATCTCCCTTGCCTTTATCAACAACTTTAGTATCTCCAGTAACAATTTTAACCTGGGCTTTTTCGGCAGCTTGTTTCATCGATTGAATAATTTCCCATAGAGTTTGAATGGGTAAACCTTCTTCTAAAATAAAACCCACACTTAAATATAAAGGACGAGCACCCGCCATTGCTAAATCATTAACCGTTCCATGAACAGCCATTGAACCAATATCTCCCCCTGGAAAAAATAGAGGATTAACAACATAGGAATCCGTTGTAAACGCTATTTTATTTGCGTTTAATTGTAAGGTAGCTGCATCATGTTCCACTTGATTTGGATGCCCAAAAGTGGGTAAAAACATCTGGTCAATTAATTGACGCATGAGTTTACCCCCACCGCCATGAGCGAGTAAAATATGAGGGTATTGTTGCAGGGGAATTGGACAGGTTAAACTAAAGTCTTGATTAGATGTCATAGATAGGTTATTGATAGAATAAAGATGAATTTATAACAGAATTTAAGGAAGGGGCAGATGAAACAATTATCCCCTAAGCTTTATAAAGTTTGGCTTTATCTCATCCTTTTAATCCTAGGCTATATTTTAGCCGGATGGCTGTTAACTGCATTTCAGGTTTCCATCTGGGTTTGGGTGATAACCTTAGCCATTATCCTCTATTTAGCCAAAACAGGTTCCGAGGGCATTGTATTAGGAAGTGCTGGGGTCATAGGAATTATATTTTTTGGTGTTATTTTCCGAGTATGGCCTAAAATCTGGCCAAGAGAGATTCGGTTGCAAGACATTCCCGTTGGGTCAGGGACTCGACCTAAACCGATTATGCTTTGGCCTGTAACCTATATTTTACTGTGGTTATTCGCTATTTTACTCGTTCTAGGATTAGCATTTGCCCATAAACCCTTAAAATTTTTAGGCTTAAATCCACAACAATGTTTTTATTGTTTAACTTTCTTATCTGGGTTGTCTTTAGGAATAGGTGTGTTAATCTTTAAAAGTAGCTTATTTAATTTTATTTAGAAAAGCTACACCTAAGTAACATCCGTACAAATTCCGTATAAATTCGGATATAACACCGTATGAAATCTTCGGCTATTCACAAAGAACCCATTGATAAATTACCTTATCATGCCAAAACACCCGAACACTATATCCAACAAATTGAACCTAGTATTTTATCGGGTTTTACTCCAGAACAATTAAATGAAATTAAAAGAATATTAAATCATGCAATTCCTAAAAATTCTCCTAAAATTGTAGATTTAAGATTTAACGTTGACTTAATTCTTTCTCGATTTTATGTTGTTTTATTAGTGGGGAAAGAACGCCGAAAAATTCAACGCCATTACGTGACACGGGGCATCACAAAAGTTGGCAATTTCGTGGCTGCCATTGTTTTATTAATTACTTTAAACTTAATTGTTACTGTTTTGATCTTTTTATTCCTGTATTTAATTAAATCAGCAATTGGAATTGATTTTTTCAAAGAAAGTCATTTAATTGATAAAATCAAGACATTTTTATACTAATTTAGCTTTAAAGAAGCTACATATCTCTCTTTTATCACTAAGGGAAATGATTGAGATGAATCAATTTTAGCAAGACCTAAATAGTTAGCTTAACCGTGGACGCTAATCTTGTACAATTAACGATATCTGGTTCAAAAAAAATTATGAAAAGCTATTATAATTTCTCTCAAAACTTAACTACTGGTACAACATTTGTTACCGTCGGGGCAGCGACGGGGGCAGGAATTTATAGCACAATTGGTGGTGTGGGACTGGTGGGAAGTTTTGGGGGAATTGGGTTAGGAATGATGCCATTAATGGGTGTGGGGGCGGTGGCGGGTGCTGCAACTTATGGCGCATTTAGAGCTATTAATCAAGGGGATTCTATTGCTTGGGGTACAGTAGGATTAGGGGCAATTTCCGGCATAGGAATTTCTTCCGTTGTGGGAGGAATGGGGTTAGGATTTGCGGGAACAGGGGTAGGAATTGGCATGGGAACATTAGGAGTTTTTGGCGGAATTGTTGGGTTAGGATTATATGGAATTGCCCAATTAATTGATGCTACCGGAAGCGGAGAAACAGCATTTCAAGCCTTTGACCGGATGGAAGAACGGATTTTAGATCAGGAATTTTATACCGCCGCGTTATTAGAAGTATTGGAACTTATTCCTGAATTTCAAGAAGAAAAATTAAAACAAAAATTTAAGGATTTAGAAGTAGAGGATGAATTAAAACAGCTTAAACAAAAGATTCAAGATCCACAGAAATCATCTTCTCAAAAAGACACAAAAAAACCTAATCTTGAAAATCATAATCTTGTTCTTCGTCCCCAATCACCCGATTTAATGTGGACAGAAACACAACGTTTAGCCGGACATCAAAATTCAATTCATGCTGTGGCTTTTAGTCCTGATAGTCAAACTTTGATCAGTGCTAGTGATGATCGCAATATTCACATTTGGGATGTGAATACAGTTAAGAAAAAATATACTTGGTTTATGCCTTATGAGATGTATTCAGTTGCCATTAGTCCTAATTCAGAAGTCGTTGCTACGGGGAGTGTTAATGGTCGAATTACCCTCTGGAATTTTCAGACTCGACAACTAAATCGAACTTTATTGGATCTCAATTTTCCTGAAAAAAATATGGGAATTATTACGTCCCTCGTATTTAGTCCCGATCATCAAATTTTAATCAGTGGAAGTAGCGATAAAACCGTTAGACTTTGGTATTTTAAAACCGGACAATCTAAACGAATTTTGAACGGACATACTGATGGAGTTTGGTCTGTTGCTATCTGTTCTCAGAGTCAATTTGTAGCCAGTGGGAGTGCTGATAAAACCATTAGAATTTGGAATATTAAAACTCATGAAAATCCTATTGTTTTAACCGGACATTATAACTGGGTGACTTCGGTTTTATTCACTCCTGATGATCAAACTTTAATCAGTGCGAGTGCTGACAATACAATTAAAGTCTGGGATCTTAAAACCTATCAATTAATTCGGACATTAACCGGACATTCTGCCGCTATTTTTTCTATAGCTTTGAGTCCCAATAGTCAAATTTTGGCGAGTGGAAGTGTTGATCAAACGGTTAAATTATGGAATTGGAAAACAGGAGAATTATTGCAAACACTCTCCGGTTGTTCTCCCGTTGTGTTTAGTCCCGATGGTCAACGATTAGTTAGTGGAAGTCAAAAGGGGATTTTACAACTGTGGTATCAACAATTGAGTCTACCGGAATTAATTGAATCCGAATGTTATCAAAATTGGTGGCAAGTATTAGGGGTAAATCCCAAGGCAACACCAAATCAAGTCAAACAAGCTTATTATCAATTAGCCAAACAATATCATCCTGATTATAATATTAAATCCGAAGCGATCGCTGTTATGCAAAGAATTAATCACGCCTATGAGACTTTTTTAAATGAATGGAGTCAACAGGTGCGATCGCCATCAATAAAATGATCAATTTAACAAATATAAAGATTAGTAACTCAATCAAAAAAACAAGAATAATTATAATTTTTTAATAAAGTTAGTTGTGTACTATTACAATATAATTTAGATATTTCGCAATTTTATTTCGAGTGACTGATTATTCATGTTGCTTGTTAATCGCTCTTGATAAAGATACATAAGATCGTTAATAGCTACTTCTTTAACTTCAATTGAATTAATTAATTTAATCTGTCTAGTTGTTCCTCTAGTAATAATCCAAACTTGTTTATGATGATTATAAAATTCTTCTGTTGTTCTTCCAGATAATTCAATACTACCTTGTTTCAGTTTATTACAATAATTATTTATTTGTTCAATTTTACTGTTTTCTATATTCTGGAAATCAAGAGTACAATCATAAATAACTGCTAAATTTCCAATTTTGAAAAAACCATCAGCTTTTCCTGCTTGTCTTTCTCCTGTAAAATTATATACTGTCTCTATTCCCAATAACTTGAGTAAATAATAAGCATATTCTTCAAATTCTTTCCAGTTATTTGTTGTGATAATTTTATCAAAAAATCTCGGTGATAAATCTGAATCTAATTGTATTTGTTTATTCTGGTTATCCTTGTTAATATCTGAAATTTTATTGGGAATTAAATTATTATTTAAACTAAAAGCAATTAACTTATTCATAACTCTCTGAAATTCAAGCATTTCATCCTTAAAAATACGCATTTTGGTACTAATAAATTCATTTTCTAACTTTTTTCTTTGTGCTATTACAATATATTTAGTACCATTTTTTGATTCCTTAACCTCAAAGAAATAGTAATGGGAACTGCTAAAATATTTTTCTTCTAAAAAAATTAGATTGTTTGGCGATAAATTAGATTCTATTTGATTATTATGATAATTGTTATCAGTTTTATTAACAGAAGTGTCATTTAAAGAAAAATTAATTAGCTTATTCAAAATTCTTTGAAATTCAAGCATTTCATTTTCAAAAATACGCATTTTCGTACTAACAAATTTATTTTCTATCTTTTTTCGTTGATCGATAATAATATACTTAGAACCATTTTTTGCTTCTTTGACTTCAAAAAAATAATGATGTGAACCGCTCAAATATCTTTCTGTTAAAATAACATTCCTCTTTTCAGAAGAAAACCAATTTTCTGTCATGTTTTTTATCTCTTTATATTAGCTGAGTTATTAAATATAATATCAATAAAGGCAACATGGAATCAAAGGGTGCGATCGCCATCTGTAAAACCCTAATGAGTTAGCCTTTGCTCAAAATGTGACTGATCGTCCGTAGACTGATCGTCTATGAAAGGGGATCATAATTTCATGGAACAGTCTAAAACACAAGTTTTAAAGGCTTTAGGAAGTTTGATTAGACAATATCGAATGTCTATCAGAATTTCTCAAGAGGAGTTAGGGTTACGTTCTCACCTAGATCGAACCTATATATCTGGACTAGAACGGGGTGTAAGAAACCCCTCTTTAACAGTTCTAGTTTCTCTTGCTAGTGGTTTGAATATTACTGTTTCAGAACTGCTTGAGAACTTAGAAACAGAGATGAGGAATGTGGAGTGAACCGAGAATCAGCAGAAAGTTTTAAATCTAAACTTAAATCAGGTTCATCACAGTCTAAAGTTTTCGATTTATTATTTGATCAACAGTGGCATTGTCGCAACTGTGAAGGGAAAAAAGTTGCTTCTAATCAATATGCTGGAGGTGGTGGAATTCAAGGTTTAGAACGAGGAAATAGAAGCGGTCGTCCAGGGTTAGTGATTGAAACCAAGCGCGAATTCTGTCAAGTTTGCCAAAAAATTACCATTTGGGATCGATGGACTGGGGAAACCAGGGAAGCAAATGCTTCTGCTAATCTTCCTCCTAAATTAGTCAAAAGAGTTTTAGAGATTTACAATTATATAGACGTGATTGAAAATCGGCAACGGTTGCCTCATGAGTTAGTCATTGATCATCGTTTTCCGATGGAACGTTGGGGTAAAAGTGAACCAAACCATGAGGTTAATATGAGTGAATCTGAAATTAGGAAAAAATTCCAACTTCTCAAAAAAGATAGTTCTGGAAATCATAATCTTTTAAAGTCGAGAAGTTGCGAGAAATGTATTGAAATAGGAAACCGAGGAACACCATTAGGACTCGAATTTTGGTATTTTGGGAATGAAAAATGGCCGGATAATATTCCTCAATCGGGTTTAGAAGCGGAGGAAGGATGTGTTGGTTGTGGATGGTATAATTTTGAGGCTTGGCGAACCGCTCTTAATGCAACTCTAAAGCAAGTTGAATCTCAGAAGTTTTTGGAATAGTTGATAACTCTTGCTCTTTCCCTAAACTAATACTGTCTAAATAAGGAATGAGAGCATATCCAATACATTCTGCTAAACGGGGAGGAACTGCATTTCCAATTTGCCACATCGCTTTTTTCATCGTTCCTGCAAAGATAAAAGTATCAGAAAATGTTTGTAATCTAGCCATTTCACGGGCAGAAATCACTCGATTAAGATAAGGGTGAATATGAGTTCCACCGTGATTTTCTTTTATGGTCATACTGGGTTTACCTGGATATTGACGTTTGAACGCATCAAGATAAGTTTCATAGAGAGAACCTCCGGGGGGAACTTGTGCAATTCGCTGCATATATTCAGGAGAATGGCGAGTCCATTCATGATTAATTTCAGGAATGGGTGTATACTCAGGAAGATCAGAAATAGCGGATTCAATCGGTTGATATTGTTCGGGTAAAAGTTGAGGTTTGGGATAAGGGTTTTGGAGTCCAAATCGATTGGCAATAAATATCGCTCTAGGTCGAATTTGAGGGACTCCATAGGCAGCAGATTCAAGAATAACAACTGAAATATTGGAGTAACCTATGGCTTGAAATTGTTCAAATACTTCTTGTTTAATTTTTCCATTTTTCATTGTTAGAATACCGGGTACATTTTCCATCACAACGTACCAAGGCATAATTTCTGAAACAACACGAATAAACTGTTTAAATAAGTTATTTCTGGGATCATCGGGGTTTCGTTTTCCGGCAACAGAAAATCCTTGACAGGGAGGGCCACCCACAACAAGATGAATCGGGGGGAAATGCAATTTTTCCAAAGATTTTCTGGGATTGAATTCATGAATATCACCACAAAAATGATTACAACTTGGAAAATTATTTTGATGAGTTGCTGAAGCAATGGAATTAATTTCAATACTAGCTACAGGATTAAATTTGGCTTGGACTAAACCTTGAGTAAATCCCCCTGCACCACAAAAAAGATCGATAAAGTTATAGTTAAATGAGGATACAGACTGATTGTCAATATCAATAAAAACTTGATAGGGATCACGTTGAGTGGTTAATAGTTGTCGTTGAAGTTTTTCATAGCGACCTGATTTTGCTTTTTTTTGTTTTTTAGGAGTAGATTCTGTTTGTATAGTAGGAAATAAAGATAACTGTAAATCCATTTAAACCCGCCTATTATCAATTAGCCCAAAATATTATCCTGATTATAACATTAAATCCGAAGCGATCGCTGTTATGCAAAGAATTAATCACGCCTATGAGACTTTTTTAAATGAATGGAATCAACAGGTGCGATCGCATTCCTAAAAAAGAGGGTATTGTTGAATCGAAATTGGACAGGTTAAACTAAGGTCTTGATTGGATGTCATAGATAAGTTAATAATTAAATTATTATTAATAA
Organism: Planktothrix sp. FACHB-1365; assembly: GCF_014697575.1. Lineage (GTDB taxonomy): Bacteria > Cyanobacteriota > Cyanobacteriia > Cyanobacteriales > Microcoleaceae > Planktothrix. The sequence continues at coordinate 227,725 of NZ_JACJSC010000004.1, forward strand.
TATAATAAAATTTCAGAATAGAGTGTATAAACACGAGCGAACAAGAAATCGTAAATTTTGGAAAAACCGGACTTACTATTTCACACAGAGGCGAAAAATCATGAATTCAACATCACTCTCAAAAACCAAAATAGCCATCTTAGCTGCATTTATCTACACGGCTGTCATGGGTTTCGGTATGTTCTACATGAAAACCTTCAAGGGCATCTTCTATGGCACTCCCGACATGATGAATGTGTTCTGGTTCGTCATGATTATTGTTAATATCATCAATGTTTTCTTTGTCATCCGCTATTTTAGCTGGCAAGAGGTTGGGTTTCGCAAACTCAACACCAGACAACTCCTCTGGTTTATCCCCTCACTGTCGGTATTGATCGCCATGTGGGTCGTGTTTCTGTCCGCTTTGGCTTCAGCCTCTCTCAATGCAGCGCAGTGGCAGTTGTTGGCCCTGGTGGGCTTCACAACCTTTCTGGTAGGTCTTGGTGAGGAGACTATGTATCGGGGCATCGTTTTAAGCGCATTTTTGACCACAAACCGAGTCCTTTGGGCAATGCTAGTCAGTTCGATCGCATTTTCGCTACTGCATTCTGTGAATGTTTTCGGTGGTTCGGCTCCGTTAGAAATGCTGGTGCAGCTAGTTTTCACCTTTCTGTTTGGGTTCTTATTTGCACCACTCATGATCAAGTTCAATAATATTTGGCCGTTAATTATTTTTCACTGGCTATGGGATTTTGTTCTGTTTGCTGCTAACCTTGTGGACGCATCTAATGTTTCTCTGCTTTCCTACATTAATACTCCTGTTGCAATTGTTGTTGGTACAATTTTGTGGATTCGCATTCATAAAGAACAACATGGGGTCGTAAAACCATCTTCGATGATATCTTAAAGGTTAAGTTTTCCTGAATATCGGTAGTGGTTAATTTGCCTGAATTTTTCACTACCTTTGATATTCAAAAAGGTGATGCTTTATGGCGTGATCCTAAAGATTTAACTATCATTTGGTAGGTTAACTATTAGTAGGTTTGGTTTTATACCCAACCCAACTTTAATTCCTATTTGTGTATATAGAAACTATAATCAAAGATCAAAATTATTTAGTACCATTTTTTGATTTCTTAACTTCAAAGAAATAGTAATGGGAACTGCTAAAATATTTTTATTCTAAAAAAATTAGATTTTTTGGCGATAAATTTGTATGGCTATAACTGGATAGTCGCCTTTTATGAGTGTCAGGAGTTGGTAGCTCAATTACCCACTTTTGTTCGCAATAAGCGCAAGTTTTATCAACAGGGGTTAAAAGCTCTAACCCTTATTCAGCAAGCTTTTTAGCTCCCTTGTCGCCCCCTGAAGTCTAAGTCCCATTAACACGAATAGGAGAAGTTAAATCAATTCATAAAAATTTGTTGAATTCGTTGTGCTTCTCTTAATCCTGATAAATAGGCTCCATGAACGGTTGCCGGGTATTGACGAGAGGTGGCTTCTCCAGCGAAAAATAGCATATTATTAACTGGAGAGGCTAAACTATCTCGCTCTTTCGCCGTTGTTCCGGGGGGAATATAGGAATAGGAACCCAATGTATAGGGGTCAGAACTCCAACAAGTGACTAATATTTCTTGGGGATTAGGAATAGAATTGCCATACATTTCTCGCAAAACTGCCATAATTTTATCGGTTAATTGTTGTTGAGTCATGGTCTCTAAACTGCGGGCAAAACTCCCTCCGGTTAAAGCCATTAACATCGGAGATGAGTTATAATAATCATAATTCATAAATACTGTAAAGTTGGGGCTACTTTCAGGCAAATATCCTAGAAATTCATAACTTTTTTTCCAAAATACTTGAGGGAATTTGATCACAACTTTATTTAAAACTCCCAGGTTTAATTTATGAATTGCCGTTTTTTTGTCCTGGGGTAATTCTGGGATAAATTTAACTTGATTGGCTTTTAATACGCCTAATGGTATGGTGATTAATACCGCACTTCCTGAAAAATCACCTTGAGGAGTTTTTACAGTAACTTGTTGATGATTATACTGAATTTCAGTAACGGGATGTTGAAGTTTAATCTCTAGTCCTTGGGCTAAGTTTTGAATAATTTGCTCATAACCATTAGGAAAAAGATAATCCTCTCCGTCAAAAGCTTCATCTTCATCCAATTCCCAAATTGAAAGTTTTTCTAAGTCTGCTCCTGTCTCAATTAAAATTTCTGAAGTTAATAACCAATTGACTAATTTAGCTTGACGGAGTGATAAATTATCAGGTTTAAAAAAGCGGTTGACAGCTTGATTAACTGAGACATCTTGCTCTTGATTTTCACTCCAAGATTTAGCCCTGGCTATAATTTTTTCATATAGGGATTCAGCTTTTTCTAATTCAGAATCTGGAATTTTATTTTGATTATTCGTGTAGAAATCCACATGATAATAATTGGTTTGTTTAATGGCAATATTAAAGTCATGGGCTAGTTTGCCAATCGGATTATTTTGAATTCCATGAATCCATGACGCGCCTAAATCAACGGGAAAACCCAATGTTTTATCTGTATAAATTCTACCCCCAATGCGATCGCGAGCTTCTAAAATAGTAACTTGAAATCCTTGAGATTTTAAGGTTTTTGCCGCCGCAATTCCCGCAATTCCCGCACCAATAATAATAATATTTTCTGAAATAGCCTGAGAATTATTTTGACAACTTGACCAAAGGGGAAAAGAAGCAGCAACTAAAGCACTCAATTGTATGAAATTGCGACGAGATCTGTTGAAATTCGGTACAAACAGCATAGATTCTAACCTAATTATATTCCGTTGTTGCGCTTTAGCACAGCCACACCCGACAAGTTTAACTGAAAACTGATTTCAGTTAGTGGGACTTAGACAAAAAATGAGCTAAAATTTGCCTCAAATCTCGATGGGCAAAGGATTTTAGCTTGAATCAGTAGAAATCCAGCAACAGCAAGGGTTGTAGCTTTTTTTATGGCATTGACCTCTTTTCCCTATCCAGCCTAGTTTTCAGCCCCTTTAGGGGCAAGAAAATGTCTAAGTCCTGACGGGGTGACAAAGAAGCTAGAAGGCAGACTGAATCAATATCATAGCTCTTTGACCTCTTTGAAAAAAAGGGTTCTTATTGCATTTAGTTCTCATTAGTTGTTTGATTTTTAATCCTTGTAAGGCTGTTATGGTATAAGCGATCGCTATTAATAAAAAGTGAATTGAGTGAACTGAACCGTTTAGATTTTGAGTAAAACAGTTGAATCTTGGCGATAAAATTTCTCAGCCATTGAAGATTGATTTAATAAGCGTTCGGCTTCTTGAGGGTTGAGAGGTTGGGAGAAATAATAGCCTTGACCATATTGACATTCCAGGGATTTTAACTGATATAATTGTTCTTGAGATTCAATACCCTCTGCGATCGCATCCATCCCTAAACTATGAGCTAAAGCCACAATGACTTTAACTAATTCGCGTTTATTTTCATCTAAGAACATTTGACTAACAAAAGAACGATCAATTTTTAAAACATCCACTGGAAATTGATGTAAATATCCCAAAGAACAATATCCGGTTCCAAAATCATCAATACAAAGTTTAATTTCTCGATGTTTGAGTTCATTTAAAGTAGCGATAGCCAATTGAGGATCAGACATAATTGCCGTTTCTGTAATTTCTAATTTTAAGTCCGATCCCATTACTTCCGTTTCTGTCAAAATCCGATCAATTTTTTGACTTAAATCCGATGTAAATTGTTGACCCGATAAATTAACACTCATCCTTAATTGAGGATGACAATTAAATTTCTGTTTCCATTCGCGTAATTGGCGACAAGCTTGTCGTAAAACCCACTCCCCAATATCAACAATTAATCCGGCTTCTTCCGCCACAGGAATAAATTCAGCCGGAGAAATAAAACCTTCTTGGGGATGTTCCCAACGCAATAAGGCTTCAAACCCAGAAATTGCCCCATTTTCTAAATTAATAATCGGTTGATAATGGAGTTTAAATTGATTTTTTTCAATCGCCCAACGCAGATCCGTTTGTAACTGTAACCGCCTTAAAGCATCGGTTCGCATAGTCGCATCAAACACAACATAACAGCCTTTTCCTTGCTGTTTTGCTCGATACATGGCGGTATCAGCATCCCGTAACACTTCTGAAGGTAACAGGTATTCCGAGGAACTGTGAACAATACCAATACTGCTCCCAGTAAAAATTTGATTTCCGTTCAAATTAAAGGGTTTTTTGAGAGACTGTTGGACTCGTTCAGCAATCTCTTTGACTTCTTCGGGAAAACCCACATTTTCTAATAAAATTGTAAACTCATCCCCCCCTAATCGGGCTAAAATATCTTGATTTCTTAAACAAGTTTTCAGCCGTTTAGCAATTGCAATTAATAATTGATCTCCGCTTCCGTGTCCTAAACTATCATTAATAAACTTAAATCCATCTAAATCTAAGAACAACACAGAAAAATGATAACCGGGTTGTTCTTGACATTGAATAATAGCCTGTTGAAGCCGTTCAACAAAAAAGGCTCTATTCCATAAAGTTGTTAAAGAATCATGGGAGGCACTATAACGAAGTTTTTCTTCCGTTTGCTTAAAGCTAGTAATATCAACAATTGAACCTTCATAATATAAAATATGCTGTTTTTTTCCATCTAAAATTGCTCTCACATTGGCAAAAATCCAAATCACACTATGATCATGGCGATAAACCTGGGCTTCAAAATTAGAAATTTCATGGTGTTGATTGAGTAAATCAATCATTTGATAAAAATCTTGATGATTAACAAATACTTCTCGAATAAATGAGTTATCTCCAGTTAAAGCATCTGGAGACAAATATCCTAAAATCGTGGCGAAAGCTGGATTAACTCGGATATATTCTCCATCGCGGCTAATTTGAAAAATGCCTTCAACTGCATTTTCAAAAATACTACGATATTTTGCTTCTGCTTGTTTTCGTTGAAATACGGTTCCTAACTGAGTGGCAATGGAGGAAATTAAATTCAATAATCGTTTATCTTCCGGCTTATTTGTTATTGTAAAAAATATTAAAACGACTAAAACTTCATGATCAACAACAATAGGTACACCAAACCCTGCTTTAAGACCAAACTTGATGGCAATTTCTTTGCGCGTAAAGTGATCGGGTGATTCTTGTTCAATATCAAATATCCATTCCGGTTGTTGAGAAGAGTAAATGCGTCCAGTTAGGCTTTGATTGGGTTGGAATATATACTGTTGATTCAGGCGTTGAAACTCTTCTAAATTTTCTCCTCGATTATATCCAATCGGGCTACATTCGAGATACTTTCCGTAAGGGTGGGGAACCCAAGCCTCTCCAAATTCCCAACCGATTGTTTCACAGACTAATCGCAATGCTACTTCTAAAGCAGACTCAAAATTACAGGCGACACTAACTTCTTTTGTAATTCGTTGTAAAAGGAGTAATTCTTCTTCTGCACGTTTGCGTTCTGTAATATCTAATCCCGCACCGACAAAATATTCATATTCATCAGTTTCTTCATTAAAAATTGCCCGACCATGCCATTCAACAATCAATTCTTGACCGTCTTTGGTTAAAATTCGTTCTTCAGTACGAATGGGTAAACGGCGTTGAATCATCAATTCAAAAACCCAGGGTAAAGAATCACCATTGCGACGGGGAACAAACGTTGCTGTATAATCAGTTCCCTTAATTTCTTCTAAGTTATAACCCAGGGTTTTCAGCATCATATCGTTCATCAATTGCACTTTTCCATCGGCATCTAAAACAATGAAAAAGGCGGGATTAGCATTAAATAAAGTTTGAGTAAAGTCTTTTTCTTTGCGTAAAGCAGTTTCGGCTTTTTGACGTTCAAGGATTTCTGCCTGCATTTGATTCATAAGCGGACGAATCATGAGCACGAGGTAACTTGCACCAATGGCAATTACCCCCATTAAAATACTGGCGGTCGTCCAGAGTGCTGCATGAATTGTTTGATCATGATCACTTTCCTCAGCAGGGGGAGGCAGAATTTGCTCCTGATGTTCTAACAGGACGGGGGGTTCTTCCTGATGTTTGAGGCGAGAATAAAAAGGAAATAAACTCCCTAGGAAAATTAACAAACCTACAATTAAGAATCCCAGAGCAGATCCTTTGACGGCAAAGGTTTGAAGGTTTTGTGTTTTTCTTTGCATTGCACCCATATAGAATTAGATTAAAAGTTCTATCCTCAATCCCTTGAGTCGGTTGGAAGTGTAACAATAACAATAATCAATCTTTCAAGATTTCGCCTAGAGCAAAAGCAGAGGACATTAGACAAGGTTGTAGGAATCTGGATTCTAGGAATCTTGAATGATTAATTGATAATTTAGATAATTTTGGGGAGAAGTGTCAATTCTATCTCATATTTTAGTATAACGTTCTCTGAATTTAATATTTTTTGTTAAAAAATAAAGATTATTTTAAATTAATTTGTCAAATTTTAACCTTACTCTAATCTTAAAACTGTCAGTGATCTATCTCACATCTTAAGCTAATTCATATCATGTGGTTAGGTAATTTATTTAACTATAATAAGAAGTTTTTAGAGTTTTAGGACTATTTAATTTTATGATACACTCTTAAGAATATTATTTCTTAAGAGTGTTAGAAGAAATAGAGAATAGGGAATAGGGAATCTGAAATACTTAAATGTTGGCTACTGATGATTAATCAACAGGTATTTCTAGTAAATTTTGACTATTGCCTATCCCTATTGCCTATTCTTGGGAAAATTTAGGTTTTTTCACCATTAAAGATTTAGGTTGAGATTTAGGGCGAACGCGATAAACCTTGAATTTATTTAAGGCAATACTAGCAGATTGTGCCACGGAAGTTTGAGGATCTCGCAATGCCTTTTGTAAAATGGGAATAACTTGATGAGAGGGGATATTTCCTAATGCAATAATCGCTTGCTGACGAACACTCGGATCAAGATCTTGGCTCAGACGGGTCAAAATAGGAATCGTTTGTTGCACTTCCCGACTCAGGCGACGAGAAGCGGTAATTTTTCCTAATGTTGCTGCAACAGAATAACGCACTTGAGGATTAGGATGTTGAACATATCCTGTTAAGGTGTTAATTGCCGCTAAGTTTCCCGATGCTCCAATTGCCAGAATCTGATCAATTAATTGTTCTTCTGAAGTGGCTTTTGTTGGGGGTAATGTGATTTTTTCTGCTTTAATAATAGCAGGTTCAGTAATAATTTCTGAAGAAATTGGAGATTCTGCAACGGTAGGTTCAGTAATAATTTCTGCAACCGTAGGAGATTCTACAACGGTAGACTCAGTAATAATTTCTGCAACCGTAGGAGATTCTACAACGGTAGGTTCAGTAATAATTTCTGCAACCGTAGGAGATTCTACAACGGTAGACTCAGTAATAATTTCTGCAACCGTAGGAGATTCTACAACGGTAGGTTCAGTAATAATTTCTGAAACCGTAGGAGATTCTACAACGGTAGGTTCAGTAATAATTTCTGAAACCGTAGGAGATTCTACAACGGTAGGTTCAGTAATAATTTCTGAAACCGTAGGAGATTCTACAATTGTAGGTTCAGTAATAATTTCTGAAGAAGTTGGAGATTCTACAATTGTAGGTTCAGTAATAATTTCTGAAGAAATTGGAGATTCTGCAATGGTAGACTCAGTAATAATTTCTGAAGAAATTGGAGATTCTACTTCAATAACAGTGAGTGGTGTTTCCGCTACTTCCTCCTCAACAAAAGAAGTTTCCTCTGGTGTTTCCGGTAACGTTAGGGTTAGTTCTATGGCTGGAGTTGTATCTTCTTCTACCTCAATAGAAGATTCAACCTCTTCCTCAACAGAAGATGGACTCAGTTGTTCAACCTGTGCTTGAGTTGCTTCCAATTCAGCCGTCAGTTGTTCCACGAGAGTTTGATACTGAGTCAACTGTTGATTAAGTTCTGTAACTTGAGCTTCAGATGCGGCCAGAGATTGACTCATCTGTTGAATTTGAGAGTCCTTTTCCTGTAACTGTATCCCCATCTGTTCCCGTTCAACGAGATATTCAGTTTCTACCGTTTGTCTAATTTGCTGAAGTTGGTTTTGATGTTCCTGTTGTAACTGTTGAATCGTTTGTTGTTGACGAATCTGATGGGATTTTTCCTGTTCCTCCCGTTCCCGACGAATTCTCTCTTCTATACCTTCTTTTTGCTTAGAGTTCTGTTGTTGAAACACCAGATAGGCAATTCCCACCCCAACCACAACCCCAATGATTAACATCACCACTAAATTGCCCCAAACCATAAAATCACTCCTATTTAATCCAAAACCAATATAATCTCTCAAGATATGTATATGTTGCTTATCTTCATTCGTCAATGCAAATGTCATCTGAATCTATTATCGTTCGCGCTCACGTTTTTGTATCGGGACAAGTGCAAGGGGTGGGATATCGCTACTACACCCAGAAACAAGCCATTGAGCGAGGAGTTCAGGGTTGGGTGAGAAATCTAGCAGATGGTCGAGTCGAGGCGGTATTTGAAGGACATCAAAACAGGGTGGATGGAATCATTCAATGGTGTTATCAGGGGCCAAAATCCTCTCAACCCAGGGACGTGATCATTAATTTTGAAGAACCAGAGGGTTTACAAGGGTTTGAAATTCGATATTAAAAGGGGTGTTAAGGGTTGACAATCAACAATATCCAACTTCTAACACCCCCTTAAATCCCTCTAAATTTTAGAGTTAACAAACTCCTCTAAACGTTTAATTCCTTTTTCAATGGTGGTTAAATCCGTTGCGTAGGATAAACGAATATGGTCATCATTTCCAAAAGCTTGACCTGGTACGGCGGCTAACTGTTGTTCTTCTAGTAAGAGATTACAGAAGTCAACAGACGTTAAAGCAGTTTTGCTAATATTGAGATACATATAAAATGCGCCATCCGGTTTTAGACAACTAATCCCTGGAATTGCATTTAATAACTCAAACATCACCTCTCGCCGTTTGGCAAATGCTAACCGCATTTCTTCAACACAATCTTGAGAGTTTTCTAATGCAGCAACCGCACCATATTGAGCAAATGTACAAACATTAGAGGTACTATGACTTTGAACACGGGTTGTCGCTTTAATAATATTCACATCTCCCGCTAAATAGCCAATGCGCCACCCGGTCATGGCAAAAGATTTAGCAAAACCGCTACTAATTAAAGTGGATTTATAGCTTTCGGGATGAGCCGATGCAATACTTAAATGTTGGGCATCATCATAAATGATCTTAGAATAAATTTCATCCGAAACGACTAAAATACCCGTTTCAACAACCACCTCAGCTAAGGCGCGAATTTCATCCGGCGTATACACCATTCCCGTTGGATTTGAAGGAGAATTCAAAACAAAAAGTTTCGTCTTCGGGGTAATGGCTTGACGCAGCATTTCAGGTGTGATTTTATAACCCGTATCTGCACCCGTCTGAACAATAATGGGAATTCCTTCTACCAGTTTTACCATTTCAGGATAGCTTAACCAATAGGGCGCCGGAATAATAACTTCATCCCCAGGATTGATCACCGCTACCATTAAATTATAGAGGGAATGTTTACCGCCATTGGTAACAACAATATTGTCACTTTTATAGTCTAAACCGGTTTCTTCACTTAAGGTTTGAGCAATTAATGATCGGAGTTTTGGTTCCCCTGCTGCTGGGCCATAGCGAGTTTTTCCCTCGTCCAAGGCTTGTTTAGCCGCAGCAACAATATGCTTAGGGGTATCGAAGTCCGGTTCGCCTACGCTAAAATTTAAGACATCCATCCCCTCAGCTTTCATTGCTTTGGCCTTCGCTGAGATCGCCAGCGTTACAGACGGCGGAACCTTTTCTACTCGCGCTGCTAGCTTCATATTTTAATAATCTCTAATTTTCTGTTTCAAGATTTAGATTTTAGGAGGGAGATTGCCTAACGGCAACCCTGTTGTTATAAGATGATAACATTGTATTAGAATTGTTTCTGTTTTTCTACAGCAAATCTTAATCTCTTAATCTTGAGGAGGAATTGTTACGGGTTAAAAGTTAAGAAAATTTGAAATTTATCCCTGTTCCCTGTTCCCAGTTCCCTGTTGATCAGAAATTTTTAACCCCCATAAAATAGGATTGCTATATGAGATTTATTAATCCTAAAACCGACTTTGCCTTTAAAAAAATATTTGGCTCTGAAGATAGCAAAGATATTTTAATCAGTTTTTTGAATAGTATTCTTTATCCTGATAATCCCCAGATTGAAGATTTAACCATTCTCAATCCCTATCAAGCCCCTAAAATTCGAGGGATTAAAGATACTTATTTAGATGTCAAAGCCACGATAACGGGAAATAAAACCGTTATTATTGAAATGCAAATTTTGAATATAGAAGGATTTGAAAAACGAATTTTATACAATGCAGCTAAAGCTTATTCAATTCAGTTAAAAAGCGGAGAAGATTACACCCTCTTAAATCCAGTTATTGCCGTTACAATTACAGATTTTGAAATGTTTCCCCATCTGGATAAGGTCATTTCTCGGTTCGTTTTAAAAGAAAAAGAGTTTTTAGTGGATTATCTGATTTATGATATTGAATTAGTTTTTGTAGAACTTCCCAAATTTAATACCTTAATTCATGAGTTAGAAACCTTAACCGATAAATGGCTATATTTTATTAAAAGTGCTAAAACCTTAGAAACTGTTCCTGAAACAATGGCAAACATTCCTCAACTTCAAAAAGCCTTTACCATTGCCAACGAAACCACCTTAACCCCGGAAGAACTCGAAGATTTAGAAAAACGGGAAATCTATATTTATGATCAACGGAATGCCATTAAAAAAGCCGTTCGATTAGCAAGAGAAAAAGCTTTAAAACAAGGCATTCAACAAGGAATTGAACAAGGTAAACAAGAATCTAAACTCGAAATTGCTCAACAATTAATCGGCTTATTAGATGATCAAACCATCAGCCAAACCACCGGATTAAGTATAGAACAAATCCAACAATTGAGACAAAAACAGGAAACTCCTAGTTAAAAAGTCTCCTGTAGAGACGCGCCATGGCGCGTCTCTGTTAGCGCGTCTCTGTTAGCGCGTCTCTGTTAGCGCGTCTCTGTTAGCGCGTCTCTACCCCAAAAACACTAATTTAGACAAGGGATTGAGACTCGCTATATAATGAAGCGATACGCATAGCGCGTTTTGCTATCCCTTATTCTTGAGTTTGATTGTACTCGATGCTGAATTTTTACTTTGATACGGAAACGGATACCCACAAGTCCTTTGAGTTACCCGGCGCTCGCCCCCATTATAACCCTGACCGTCCCGGTCAAGTGGAACATATTTTTTTGGACTTAGTTCTCGATATTCCTAATCAAAGTTTTCAAGGAACTTGTACCCTACATTTGAATCCTGTTAAAAGTGGAATTGAAACTTTAATATTAGATGCCGTTAACTTAGAAATACAAGAGGTAAAAATCGAGCAAAATCAGCAAGAGTTTGATTATGATGGAGAACAGTTACAGATTCATTTACACCAACCCACAACGGTTAATCAGTTAATTAAATTGGTGATTAGTTATTCCGTCACCCATCCGCAACGGGGACTGTATTTTATTAGTCCCAGTAAAGATTATCCTAACAAACCAATTCAAGTTTGGACACAAGGAGAAGATGAAGATTCTCGCTTTTGGTTTCCTTGTTTTGACTACCCCGGACAACTCGCCACCTCAGAAATTCGGGTACAAGTTCCGAAACAATATTTAGCCATTTCCAATGGAGAGTTAATTCACACCGAAACCAAAGGCAAAACTAAAATTTACCATTGGTCACAAAAACAAATTCATCCCACTTATTTAATGACCTTAGCAGTGGGAGAATTTGCAGAAATCAAAGACGAATGGAATGGAATTCCGGTTTTATATTATGTTGAGAAAAACCGCAAAGAAGATGCCCTTCGCAGTATGGGGAAAACCCCCCAAATGCTTGAGTTTTTCTCTCAATATTTTGGCTATTCCTATCCCTATCCGAAATATGCTCAAGTTTGTGTGGATGACTTTATTTTTGGCGGGATGGAAAATACCTCGACAACGTTATTAACTGATCGCTATTTATTAGATGAACGAGCCACCTTAGATAATCGTAACACAGAAAGTTTAGTTGCCCATGAACTAGCCCATCAATGGTTCGGGGATTTAGTCGTAATTAAACATTGGTCACACGCCTGGATAAAAGAAGGAATGGCGACCTATACTGAAGTGTTATGGACAGAACAAGAATATGGCAAAGAAGAGGCGGCATATTACCGTTTAAACCAAGCCAGAAACTATTTTTCTGAGGATAGTTCCCGTTATCGTCGTCCCATTGTTACCCATATTTATCGAGAAGCAATAGAACTTTATGACCGCCATTTATATGAAAAAGGCGCTTGTGTTTATCATCTAATTAGAACAGAATTAGGGGATGAACTGTTTCAAAAAGCAATTCAAACCTTTGTTCAGGATAATGCTCATAAAACGGTCGAAACCATTGATTTATTACGAGCATTGGAAAAATCAACCGGGTCTAATTTACTTCCCCTATTTGATCAATATGTATTTCGAGGCGGACATCCCGAATATAAAGTTTCCTACAGTTGGGATAATAATAGTAAATTAGCCAAAATCACAATTAAACAAACTCAAGCCACTGATAGCGATAAACTCAGCGAGCAAAACTTATTTGATTTAAAAATTCCCATTGGCTTTGGATATAAACCTGATAAAAAATCTCCTGAAACTCCTGTTCCCCTTAAAACCTTTACGGTTAGAGTTCATGAACGGGAACAAACCTTCTATTTCCCTTTAGAAGAAAAGCCAGCTTTTATTAGCTTTGATGTTGATAATAATATTCTAAAGACCGTAACCTTGGATTATGCCCTTGCTGAATTAAAGGCACAATTGCAATATGATCCTGACCCTATTTCTCGAATTTATGCAGCCAAAGCTTTAGCTAAAAAAGGCGGATTAGAAGCCGTTAAAGCCTTGTCAAATGCCTTAAAACATGATAAGTTTTGGGGTGTGCGTTTTGAAGTCGCTAAACAATTAGTTCGAGTCAAATTAGATCAAGTTTTTGAGGGATTAGTAGCGGGTTTAACCGATAACGATGCCCGCGTCAGACGAGCCGTGATCAATAGTTTAGCGAAACTAAAAACCACCGAGAGTTATCAAGTGTTAAAACCCCTTTTAGAAAAGGGAGATGCGAGTTATTTAGTGGAAGCTGCAACCGCAACAGCATTAGGAGAAATTGCAGCCACTCACTGTGAAGATAAACATCTAATTGAACAAACAATTAAACTCTTAAAATCCGTTCTCAAAGAACGAGAAGGATGGAATGAAGTCGTGCGTTCTGGGGCTATTTCAGGACTCAGTAAAATGAAAACCTCAGAAGATGCCTTAAACGTAATTTTAAAATATACCGCCCCCGGTATTCCCCAAGCTTTGAGGTTAACTACCATTCGGGCTTTAGGCAGTATTTCCACGGGTCAAACCCCAACCAACACCGAGCGAATTTTACAACGCTTAGAAGAATTATCCAATGAAACCTTTTTCCTCACTCAAGTCGCCGTTGTCGCTTCTTTAGAACAGATGGAAACGCCAAAAGCGATGGATGTATTGCAATCTTTAGCCGACCAAACCCTAGACGGAAGAGTTCGCCGTCGAGCCGAAGAGGCCATTCAAAACGTACAGGGAAAAATCGGTTCCGAACCCGCCTTGAAAAAGCTACGGGAAGAACTTGACAAAATTAAAAAAGAAAATCAAGACCTTCGCAGTCGTCTCGAAACCTTAGAAGCCAAAAGTAAATCGAGTAAGCATTAAAGGATTAAAACCTTACAGGGTAATGGATGAGGGGAAGAAAACGGGTTTTTACCCAACCTTCTATCCCCGACCGTCCTTGAAGCAGACTTCTTTTGAAGAATAGCTCAACTCGGCGACGTCAAAAACTTAACGTGATTTAACCTTTGATCTCGCACCAAATACAGGGATTTAAGTTAACTTACAATAAAGAACAACCCTAAAAGGTGATTAACTCCCGACTGAAACTCCTGGCAAACAACCCAAACCCCCTTTCAATTGCATACCTTTTGTTACACAAACAGTGATGCTTCCAAGAAGCAAAAGCTTACCGTTTCTTTTAGAATCACTGCGGGGAAACTTCAGCAATCAATTTTGAGTGAATTACAACTTCATCTATGCCTCAACTGAAACTACAAATTCTACCAGGGTGTATTAAGGTGACTTGCCTTCATTTACACTCCCTTCAATATTTATTTGTGGGATTACAACCCAACTTGAAAAGATTTCGCTAAGATTTTAGTGAATCAGGATATCGATATCCCTTCTGAGATCCCCTAAACAAAAATGATCACCCCAATGTGATCAGTCAAACATAAGGATGTAAAAGGGGTCTTTGTACTTAACCCCTAACTTGATTAATCTCCCCTCGGTGAATTCAGGTGATCAAATCTCCTTTGTGACAAATCGTACAATTTTTGTCAGAAAGGCTACAATCGGAAAGGTCTTGGCACAATCCAATGATCACCTTTGAATATTTGTCTTCCTATGTTAGGACTGAAGTGAGTTATGATCATTCACTCAGTAACTCGGTGGGCAAATGTTAAAACTTGAAACAGTATGCCACTGGTTCAATAGTCTACTGATAGACATCTCTATTCTGTGATTGATTTTTACTAATTGAGGAGCATGAGGAACGCGGCATGATCCAGATTAACAACGGACTCGCAACCACAAAGCCTGAGACAGAAACATTATCGTTTCTTCCCCTTCCAACCCCTAGCAACATCACCCCCCTAGATTTGGATGATTTTGAACCGGATGAAGAAGATTTAATTGATGAAGAAGACATCCTAGAAGATGTGATAGCGGATGAAGATGATGAGACCAAAGCGGGTAAAGCTGCTAAATCTCGACGTCGCACTCAAGCCAAGAAAAAGCATTACACAGAAGATTCAATTCGCCTCTATCTGCAAGAAATAGGTCGGATTCGATTATTACGGGCGGATGAAGAAATTGAACTCGCTCGAAAAATTGCTGACTTATTGGAACTAGAGCGAATTCGGGAAAAATTGATGGAACATTACCATCGAGAACCCAATGAGCAGGAATGGGCGAGCGCCGTTGATATGAGATTGCCAGAGTTCCGTCGCCGTCTGTATATCGGTCGTCGGGCAAAAGATAAGATGGTACAGTCAAACTTACGACTGGTGGTTTCCATTGCCAAAAAATACATGAATCGAGGTCTGTCTTTCCAAGATTTGATTCAAGAAGGCAGTTTAGGGTTAATTCGTGCCGCAGAGAAATTTGATCACGAAAAAGGCTACAAATTTTCAACTTATGCTACATGGTGGATTCGTCAAGCCATTACACGGGCCATTGCTGATCAATCTCGAACGATTCGACTACCCGTTCACCTCTATGAAACCATTTCTCGAATAAAAAAGACCACCAAGTTACTGTCTCAAGAAATGGGTCGTAAACCCACTGAAGAAGAAATCGCAACTCGTATGGAAATGACCATCGAAAAACTGCGGTTTATTGCGAAGTCTGCTCAACTTCCCATTTCCTTAGAAACCCCCATTGGGAAAGAAGAAGATTCTCGTTTAGGAGATTTTATTGAATCCGATGGCGAAACCCCTGAAGATCAAGTTTCTAAGAATCTATTACGAGAAGATTTAGAAAATGTATTAGACACTCTTAGTCCCCGTGAACGTGATGTATTACGGTTGCGTTATGGGTTAGATGATGGCCGTATGAAGACATTAGAAGAAATCGGTCAGATTTTTAATGTCACCCGTGAACGGATTCGTCAAATAGAGGCGAAAGCACTCAGAAAGTTACGCCATCCCAACCGTAATAGTATTTTGAAAGAATATATCCGCTAGTTGTCGTTGTTTCTATTCGGGTTGAAACAATTTGATCCTGGGAAATAATTTTTTTAATTACCCTCAACGGAGGATAACTCAGGCTGCAATTTATCAACCCGTTTATTTAAACATCACAGTTATACATTAGTCTGCTGAAACAAACTTTAAAAAAGATTGAGTTTCGGCAGAACTTTGTATATTTATGTTCTCTGTTCTCTGTTCCCCGATATTAAAAACTTGAGAGTTTGTATCCAATTCTCTCAAGTTATGTTAAAATCTTCTTGCGAATTAAATTACGTTGTTTAATCCGGCTATCATCCGGTTTTAAGTGCTTCTGGTTTCTAGGGTGATGTAGTGGGATATCCCATTACATCAAACCCCAGAAGTGAAGAAAGCCTTGGCCTGACATCAGTTCAACAATAATCGCACTGAGAAATCCAATCATCGCCAAACGGCCATTCCAGTTCTCTGCACCTGGGGTAAATCCCCAGTCCCAATGATTGCGCTGTTGTTGTTCAGGGCTATTGGTTAATTGTGTTTGTGTGTTTTGCATGGTTGTTACTCCTGTTTTGCTTGATGTAACGTTCTGTAAACTAATGTAACTAACTCGTAAAAAAACGGCAAGTTACGATCTCTTCAAAGGTAGAAAACCTGAAATTGTACAAATAGTCTGTATTTCTTCTATTTTTAGGGGATTTGAGGAATAGATGCGATCGCTTAATTTCTATCTTTAGGTAGGGTAGGTTAGTATAGAATAATTACTGTATTAATAGGGAATCCAATCAACAATATTTACCCATTCCTCCGCCTCACTAATTTCCCACAAAAGATAAATACTTTCAGCCAACTCTCCAATATTTGTTCCTTCCCTGACCCAAAATAATCCCCAGATTTGGTGGTTATTTTCCCAGTGTTCCTGTAAATGACCCGGAATAGATTTACGATTATCTGTCACTAAAATTCTCTGGGATTGTTCGAGATAAATTAAAATTTCTGGATCAAGAGTTCCTAATGGGGGTGTTAATGGATCACCAACACATAAAATGTCAACTTCTGGATTAATCCGAAGTACCGCAGATTTAATCCGTTTAGACAAATTTTCATCCAGCAAAAACTTAATTTTCATTAATAATTGATTGATCCATTAACCGTTTTTCAATAATTTTTTGAATGCGTTGACGTTGGGGCGTGGGGTGGGCTAATGCTTCTTGATAATGCCGTTCTTTCCAGTCATTAACCCTTTGTAAATAGGCATCGATTTCGGTTTTTTTATGATAATAAAAAGTCAGGGTTGCATAAATTTTTTCAAGATTTAAACTAGGAAAATGTTCTAATATATCCTCTGGCGAACAGCCTTTTAAGTAATAATTTAAAACATTATCAATGCCAATTCTATGTCCTTTGATGCGGATATCATCAGGATCTAAAAATTCAAAGTATTCTTCAAGTTGCATAATATATTTAATAAATTAAAATCAAGATGAGTTAAGTTTTTATTTTTACTTAAAGGTTGAGCAACCTCTAATCAATATTATCATAAATTTAAAAACTTGGCGATGATTGTATTAGTTTGTGCGATCGCTTAATTTCTATCTTTAGGTAGGGTGGGGATTAAAACCCCGGTTTCTCAAAGAAACCGGGGTTTTGGGGTGTGGGATGTTTTCAAGTCTCTTGATAATACTTTCTTTCATTTTTTAGCATTGCCATCCTTGCTGTCTAACATATTCTTCCGCTTCAGATTCAATTTTTCTAATCTTGTTTTCCCATTTTTCTAAGTTGTAATTTCGCTCTCGTTGCTTTTGGTCTGATGGGAGAGGAAGTCCGTCGGAACCATATCTACCATATTCCCGTGGTAACCCTTTGAAAAATACAGTTCCTTCATTGGGAAGAATATTGCTGAGTTTTAACCATTTTTCACAGTAGGTTTGCCAACAGAAAACATGATCATGAATTTCACGAGGTTTGAGACAACGTAGATGTTTAACAGAAACTTGAGAAGAACCGAACAGTTTTTGCTCAAGGTCAGGATTTTGAGAACGATTAAATAAACGAGTTTCACTTCCTTCCCCTCGGAAAAACTCAACAATAAACCAATCCCCAAAATCAAAAATGCAAACTTCTGTATCACTCCCATCTTCTATTAAAAGGTCAACATTTTCAGGAAGATATTGACCGAGAGCATTAATAGATTTTTGGGGTAATAAAATCCGAATTCTTTCAAAGCAATCACTATAATTTGCCCAAAAATCTTTTCGTTTTCGTAACTGATTTTTTTCCCATTCTGGTATATTTAATTCATCATTCCTTTCTAATAAAAGCTCAACGATATTTTCAAAATCTTTATAATTAACTGCACCGATCCATTTTCTTAATGCTTCTTTAGCTTTTCTTGAAAGTTGATGCCATTTACTATTAGAATTTTTAGGTTTAAAATTCAGTTTTACCCACTCTACTAAATTCGGCAAATCTCCAGCTATTTCGGCTGATATGTTAGTTAGTAAATAATCCGTTGCTTTAATTTGATCTTCAGACAGGATTTCTTCAAGACAATTGAGCAACCAAGTCTCGTATTGAAGATCACGAGAAGTTACAAAAACTTCTGCAACCGTTGTTAGCGCATCTTCAGCTTTTTTGATCCAGTGGGGTAATTGATAAGTTCTTAATAAATCTTTGGGGGTTTTCTTATACGTTAAACTTAATTTTGCTAAATCAGCAGGAGCTTTTTTTAAACTTTCAATAATTTTGATCAGTACCAAGTCTTGATAATCCACTTTATCTAAAAAATCTACAGAAAAGGAATTAACTAAAGATTCTGATATAATTCTTTTTCTATTATTGCTTTCATTTCCGTAATATAAAACCAAATTCCAAATTAATCGATGTTTTAACCATGTTTTTTCTTTGGCTATATTCCAAATTAATTGACAAATCTCTAAATTATTATCGGATTTAAAATAAACTAAATAAATCCATTCTAAATTAGTAATATTATCTATTTTATTAGTTTCAATATCTTTTAATATTTCCTCTACTGTTCGGGGTTTAATGTAATTTGGACTTGGTATAGGAATAGGTGGTAAAGGCTTTTGTTTACCTAACGACTTTGAAAAGTCTAGGAGTTCAGAAGGTTTTAGTGGAGAAAAATCTGGTAAACTTAAACTTGAAAAAATCATCCTTGTAATAACTCCTAAAATTGGATTTAGTCTTTGTAGGTTTGTAGGGGCGAGGCGCGCCTCGCCCCTACGATGAATTGGATTTTAAGTCATTTATACAACTAATTTAGACTTGCTATAGTTATTTACTTTCATTAAGATTTTGATGAATTTAAAAACTTATCCCAATCAATTTGTTTAAGTTGGAAGCGAAAAACAACCCGGCGATCGCGTGGATCATCAATTTTTTGATTAGCTTCTACTTCTCCCCGTCCTGCAGCCATTAGTTTGGTTTGAAATTTAGATTTAGTTTCAAAGGTAAATCCTTTTGAGAAGATATAGTTATAAACAGATAACGAGCGTTTTAAGCTTAAATCCATATTATATTGATCATCTCCTAAAGAACTCGTTTGACCTTCAACAATAACGCGAGTTACCGTATCCTCAAAAGCAGGGTTAGAAAAAATAACCTTACTATATTTCGGAATAAAGTCTCGCAAAAACTTTTTGCCTTCCGGTTTTAATTCTGCACTCCCTTTATCAAAAAGAATTGCATCAGGAATACTCACATCTCCCGTTTTTTGATCAATTTTAATGATCTTTCCTTGTGGTAATCCTTCTAAGACTGCAATTAATTGTTGAGGAAGTTCACTCACTCGATCTTGAACTTGTTTGAGTTGCACCATTACCGTAATAAATAATAGAGCAAAAAACATCAATAAACCTGACATTAAATCCCCGATGGAGAGATAAACTCCAGAATCTTGTTCTTCCTGAAGTTCTGTTTCTAATTCTAATTCTGATAAATCACTCATGATTAATTTCTCTCATTAGTATTTCTAAGATCGTTAGCAGCAGAAACCAGATATTCAGCCACACCCATAAATTCATTGGAAGTAGAGTTTAATTGTTGGCAAATGGTAGCCGTTGCTGTATCAAAATCCTGAATGCGGTTACTATAAACCTCATTTGCTTGTTGCAAATAACCTGCTAACTGTTGATTTCCAGCTTGTAAAGCGGCATTAAATTGAGTTGCCATATTTTGATAATGGCTAGAAACTTGATTGGCTTCATCTCCAATTGTTCGCGCTAATTCTTGTAACTGTGCGAGACGTTCACCGGAAGTTAAACCCAGTGTATTTGATAACTTAGAAACCTTTTCAACGGTTTCCTTAATTGTGTTCATGCTGGTTTTAATTTCTTCGCTCATGTGTTGAGAATCTTCTATAAAAACAGTTTTCAAAGAGTCTACAACCTGCGCTAAACCGTCCCGTTGTTGTCCCAAGGTTTCCTGTAACAGTTGATTTTGTTCAGTAAAGAAATTGTTGAGAGATTCTTGATATTCATCACGGAATTTTTGCAATTCTTCCTCAAAATCAAGACGAATTCCTTTAAAGGTATCAGCGGCTTTTTCTGCACTTAATTCAAAAGCCTGACGCTGGGCTTCCATCCCCTCAATACTGGTATTAACCGCCCGTTCAATTTCAAGAGAAACTTTCTGCATCACGCCTTCTGTATCCGTGCGGAATTGTCCTAAAATCTCCTGCAAATTAACAGCAAAGTCTTTAAGTTCTATTAATGTAGTTTTCTGGAATTCCTGAATAGTAGAAATAGCACTCGATAAACTTGCTGCAATTCCTCCTAAAGATTCTCTTAATTCTCGCACAGCTAATGATGCTTCTTTCGTTAAGGCTGCACTTTCATCTAACCGCTTGACAACAGGTTCAATTAACTGGGTTTCCATTTGATGAATCAAGGTTTCTACGGTTTGACCTTGTTGTTTAATTAAGGTTTCTATGGTTTGACCTTGACTTTCTTGGGTTGTTCGTAGTTGTTGTAACTCCTGATATAACTCCTGATATAACGGTTTTATATCTTGCTGAACAACGACTCTAAAACATTTGCCCGTTGCTTGACCAATTTGATCAGCACTCAGGTTACTAATTCCTTTTAAACTATAAGCAACATCTTTCAATGATTCTACCACTTCTCTTTGATTAGATTGTTGATTTCCTAAACGAGAAAGAAGTCTAACAGGAGTTTCTAAAATGGCAATTTCTCTGAGTTTATTTCTCAAGTCATCCCGTCGTTTTTCCCGTAGCCATTTCCCAAAAGCTAGAAATAACATAAAAAAGCTAGAAGTTCCTAAACCAAATAGGGAAGTAACGAAAGCCAACTTCATTCCTTCCATCAGTTGGGTACTAGCTTTGAGTAGGTTATTCGCTTCTGAAATATTACCAAGATCAATGTTTTGCAGCCCTAAATAAATCCCCGCAAAGGTTCCTAAAACCCCCAATGCGGTTAATAAAGTCGGTGCAAAATAAACAGGGCCACGAGGCACAGGTTGAGATAGAATAGAGGGGGCTGATAGGATAATAAATTTTAGCTGATCATTTTCATCTTTGATGAGTTGTTTATTTTCAATTAAAAAGTGTCTTTGTAGCCATTGCCTGATCTTTTTACTTGTCGGTAAATCTAATTTTTCTTCTGGTTTATTATTGCTGTTTAAGAAATTAATCCCATCTTCAGTATCTTTGAACTTCGGAAAATAATTTTTAAAAATAGAAAAAAGTTCTAATCCGAAAGCTATTACAGCGAATCCAAAAATAATCCAAATAAAGATATCACTAACTGGATCACCTGAATTGAAACTTTTTCTAAACCATTCCCACATCGCTAATTCTCCTAATATTAAATCAACTTAATCTTGGGTAAATCTTTTAATCTCAGACTCAGATAAAACGTCCTGAGCAACTCGGATAGGAAGGTGAGCCGCATCGGTAACACCATTAACAGGTTTTCGCAGAATTAAGCCATAAAGGGGTTCTCCTGTTTCAGCATCCTTATCGACTTCTAAAGAAGGTTCTAGGGCTTGTTTATCTATTTTGAGGTAGACTTTTTCCGGTGCATAATTGTGTAAAAGTCGAACTTGCGATCGCGTTTTTAAATTACGCAAAGAAACGGTTAAACCCGCCGAATTACCAACCATCAACCGTGCTTCTTTCCAAGCATGATTAATCGCTACAATTTCTGCAAGAAGCTGTTCTAAGCTAGGTTGGAATAAAAAGTTATCTGGGAGAGAAGACATTTTTAATATTGATGATGCTCCTATAAACATTGCTAACTATGAATCTGAGATTAATAATAATTCAGAATTCAAAGTTCGTAAATCAGTGAAATTACGGAACTTTAATGTTTATTTATGAGTTACATACCCTAACGAATCGTTTTTGTTTCTGCGGGTATAACATCTTGTATCCGTTCAAATCCGACATAATCAACAATATAACGTGATCCATCTTGCAGTTCAAAAATATCTCCTGTTGTTACATTCCGAGGGTGAGAGCGTCCAGGGGGAGATTGTAATATTTTAATTTGAGGATGTGACCAATGATTGATTAAGCTGGTTAGAATATAAGCTTCATTTAAAGTTCGAGCTTGAACATCAGCAACATAAACTAAATTCTGCTGATTAATGAGTTGCATGGGTTGTACTCGATTCAGTTCTATTTTACCTTCTGCTTGAAATTTTTTCAGCTTTTCTACTGTTTTAGGTTCATAAAATTTAGCAACTTCTTCACCATTATCTAACGTTACAATATCTTGGGGAATCGGCGATCCTAATCTTTGGCTTGTATAAACATACCATTGAGGATTTTGTAACACTTTAATCGTCGTGATCTCTTTTCCAGGGATCTCCCCCTCTTGCATTGCATTGGTTGAATTGCGATTACAGCTTTGAATTAGTAGTAAAGTCACGGTTAAACAAGCTGCTAGAGCCGATTTTAACTGGAATTTCATGATGATCCTTCCCCTCAATATCAATGTTGTGAATTTAGCTTTAATCATCTATTGCTGCCCAATAAAAAAATTACGCAAATTCTCAAAAATTTTTTTATTCACTCTAATTTAGAGGTAATCACCTCAATCGGACGCAATACTTTATCATTAACTCGAAATCCTTGACGAACAACTTTTGTAATAGGTTGAGGTGACAAATATTGAATAGTTTTGGGATAAGAGTTTTTTTGTTACAGAGCGATCGCCCTTGATAAAACCTAGAGCTATATGCTAACATTGAAGTTAAAAAGTTACTGATATTTATAACGATCTTGGGCAAGGTATCCGCTTTGATAAAAATACTTACGCATTTATTGGTTTTTTAGAGGAGTTCTTAGCAACACAATGAATAATATACTGATGCAAGATGCTGCACGTCATCCCCAACTATTTGTGTGGAATGGTGCAATTGAATCGAATCAATTAGAAGTCTGGTTACAAGAGCATCAATTAAATTTACCCCAAGATTTAATTGAACTTTGGAAACGGACGAATGGGGGTGACTTGTTCGAGAGTGAAACCATTCTCAGTCCATTTGGGGATGATAGTTTGGGAGATGATATTGATAGTGTGAATGAGTTTCACTACTCTCAAGGGATAGCAAAAAATTATTTACTGTTTCATCTGGGAACAGGATTGAGTGCTGTTCGTTTAAGCGATGGGTATTATGTTAAATTGGATGAGAGTTATCAAGAAATTGCTCAATTTCAGACTTTAGATGATTGGTATAGAGATGAACTGCGATCAGAATATGGTAGACGTTACAATCTTGAGCTAGAGGCTTTAAAAATTATTCGGTAACTTTTACTTGATAAAAAATAATTTTTCTATAAAAAAAATTATTTTTTAAATCGAAAAGAAAAACACAAATTTGAAAACTTAGAAGCTCGTCTTGATCAAGAAATTAGACAATGTGAAGAGTTAATAAATAGATGCGATCGCTTAATTTTTATCTTTAGGTAGGGTAGGTTACCTGAAAAGACGACTTTTATATAATTAAGAGGTTAATCGGGAATCTAATCAATCCTATTAATCCATTCGTCAGCTTGACTAAGCTTTATTTATTCTTAGAATAGCAAATTTAATCTGTTTAGATAAATTTTTCTCCAGTAACTACTTAATTTTTATTAATTATTGGCTGAGTTATCACGTTCATATAAAAATATAATTTAGCTAAATAAATTAAGTAATTATTTCTATTAAACATGATATTTTAACCACTACAATGAATAGATGAACATTTGCATCCATATATTGATTTTTTAGTAAACATATACTATATTGAACTAAGGTATATTGAGTATTAAACTCCAGTTCTCAAGTATGGCACGTGGCGAAACGCTCAGGAAACTCTTCAGAAGCTTCTCTCGCAATGAGAGAGAAGAGTTTTTGGCTGCGGCTATGGAGCTTATTGAAGAAGAAAAAAATAAAAACCATATTCTGCTTGCTAGAGATTTAGAAAAATTACTTCAAAATGGTAATGGACATACCCAACCCCTAGCTGATAATTTGGCTCCTTGGAATCAGTTTTCTGAACCTCCTAAAGATAAGGATACTGGGCTTGCTTTACTTGAAGTAAAACAATTCGACCTTACCTGGGATCATATAGTTCTTAGTGAAAAAATTTTTGATATCCTACAAGAAATTGTTCTTGAAAACCGTAAGCAAGATATTCTCGCAGCTTATAACCTAAAGCCCAAAAACAAATTGTTATTCTGTGGGCCACCTGGCTGTGGGAAAACTCAAACAGCCAAAGTCCTCTCCAGTATATTAGGTCTACCGCTTGTTTACGTCAACCTTACAGCAGTTTTTTCGTCTTACTTAGGTGAAACTGCAACCAATCTTCAGAAAATTTTTACTTATATTGAGAAAGGTGAATGGCTTGTTTTATTTGATGAGTTTGATGCGATAGCTCGTGATCGTGATAACTTGAATGAACATGGTGAAGTCAAACGATTAGTGAATAGTCTGCTACAGTTAATCGATAATGCGACTAATCAAAGTATATTTGTCGCAGCTACAAATCATGAGAAACTATTAGACAGTGCTGTTTGGCGACGATTTGATGAAGTTATTTTCTTTGATAACCCATCAGTTGAACTCAGAACGGCTCTTCTAAGCCACTATCTATCTGCTAT
Source organism: Planktothrix sp. FACHB-1365 (assembly GCF_014697575.1). Classification (GTDB taxonomy): domain Bacteria; phylum Cyanobacteriota; class Cyanobacteriia; order Cyanobacteriales; family Microcoleaceae; genus Planktothrix. The sequence continues at coordinate 252,776 of NZ_JACJSC010000004.1, forward strand.
CCGTTATACAGGTATTGATCTATATGCTTTTGCTACTCGGCTTGAAAATGCTACCGGAGCAGATATAGAACGTATCTGTGCTGATGCGATTAAATCTGTGATCTTCAGAGGCGAACGTACTTTGACCTCAGATGATTTAGAAGTTGCTATAGGGCGTTTTTTAGAAAGACAAAGTATAATAGCAAACTCAAGATAGTTATCTACTTTAAATCCTAATGGAAAGTCAGTTTGAACACCTGAAATTACCAAGAATAATAAATATAGAATTACCCCGGCGTTCTAGCGGAGGGTTTGGTGGTCAAAGGCGCGTCAATGTCAGTGAACATGGTAAAGGTTTATTAGATCAACTTGTTCCGTTGGTTGAATCTGTTAAACAAAAAAATACTCCCTTCCGCCTTGACCCAAAATTGATTTTTAAGATCAAAGTTGCTAAAGAGGGCTCTTTACAAGACGATGATTTGGCTAAAACAGGACTAAATGTTCTAGCACGTGAACCTAATAAAGCTATCGTTGTTTTCTCATCCGATACTGAGCTAAAAGAGTTCAGAAAGCGGTTAGAGAGTTACAGCCGAATTACAGATGGCCCCAAATATGAATACTTAGGAGCGATTGATGAGTTAGTACCTCTTGAACGAGAAGATCGCATTGGTCGTTTGTTAGAGCTAAATCCCGTAATATCAGGTGAACTTGCTGCTTTAGATTTAGAACTTTGGCACACAGGCGATCGCATAGAGATGAAAAAGTATTTAGACGATATTGCTGAAGTGCTAGAAAGTTTATCCAATATTGCTCCTATGAGAATGAGTGATCGCTATATAGGTGAATATATATGTATTGCTCGGATTAAAGTTACTCATGAAGTTTTAGAGCTTTTGCTACTAGAGGAAATGGTCAAAGAAATTGATCGCCCTCCTCAACCTGCATTTGAAAGAACGGCTGATTATAATTTACCAATTTCTGAGTTGCCTGAAGTTGTTGTCCCATCAGAGGAAAATTGCGGTATTCTTGTTATTGATTCTGGTGTGCAGCGTGGTCATCCTTTAATTGCTCCAGTATTGGGTGAAACTGAAGTATTCCCAGATACAAAACGGCAATTCATCAAAGGTGGCTCTGACGATGTAAACGGACATGGTACTAATGTTGCTGGAATTGCTATCTATGGAAATGTTGAGAACTGCATTAACCAGCGTTCATTTGATCCGACAGCTTGGTTATTTTCGGCTCGTGTGACTAATGAAAATAATGAATATGATGAAGACCTTCTGGTAGAAACTCAACTCGATCAAGCTATTCGTGCTTTTGTTGAACAGTATCCTAATTGCAAAGTCATTAATATCTCACTCGGTAACGCTAACCAAATTTACCGAGATGGGCTTAAGCAGTTTCGATTAGCTGCAAAGATAGATGAAATTGCTTATCAATACCAACATAAAAACATTGTTTTTGTGATTTCAGCAGGAAATGCTTTTTATGAAGAGGCAGAATCAGATGAGCAACTAAAGACTGATTACCCAAATTATCTGCTGAAAACAAGTGCTAGAATCATCGATCCAGCAACTTCAGCAATTGCATTAACAGTAGGCTCTTTATCATTAGGTCGCGGTAGTATTACAGAACCCTCGGATGTTCGTCGTCAAGCGATCGCAAAACTATCAGGGTATCCCTCTCCCTTCACTAGAACTGGATTTGGGGTAGATGGAATGATTAAGCCTGATGTTGTAGATTTTGGGGGAGATTTGGTATTAGACCTTAGTTATCGAGAAGGCTTAGGTTTACCTAAAACCAAGATACTTCCAGATAATGTAGCTGGTGTTTCTGTTGTTACCCTCTCCAAAGATTTCAACAGTTCTTTATTTCAAATCTGTAGTGGTACAAGCTTTGCTGCTCCTCGTGTTGCTAATATTGCTGCTCAACTTTTTACTAAATACCCAGATGCCAGTTCTAATTTCATCCGAGCACTTATTGTTAACTGTGCGGTTCTTCCTAAAGAAATTCCAACCCAATTTCAATGTCAAGGTAAGAAGTCTAAAAGTGAACACATTAAAAAGCGGTTAGCAATCTATGGCTATGGACAGCCTGATTTACAACGTGCGATGTATTCTGCCAAGAACTATGTCGTTTTATCAGAAGATAATATTTCGATCAAAGTGGGTTATTTCCATATTTACGAAATTCCTCAGTTACCACCTGAATTTTTTGAAGTAAAAGGTACTCGTATATTGTCAATTACCTTGGCATTTGATCCGCCAACTCGCCCAACTCGTGGAGACTCATATCTAGGAGTCAAAATGGAATTTGACGTTTTTAAAGGAATCGATCATGCAATTATTAGAAATGCTTATGAAGCTACTAGCAAGACAAGTTCCCCTGAAGAATCTACAGACAATACAAAAGAAAAGTTAAAGAAAAAATATGGTGCTGGTATTGAAGTCAAAATGTCTCCAAGTTCTACTATTCGTAAGAAAGGAACAGTGCAAAGGGGACAAGTAGAAATTTTTCCTCAGTCCAAAAAATATGATAAAGGAAACATGACCCTGGTTGTAACTTGTAATCGTAAATGGGCAAATCCAGATGAAATTGTAATGCAACGTTATGCCTTAGTTGCTTCCATTAGCCATTCCAATCCTCAAGTTGATTTATATAATCCTATTCAAGTCCAGATTGCCCAAAGGAATAGAGAGAGAACACGAGCAAGAGTTTAATTAATGGTATATTTATTATGGATTTTTCCTCATCAGGCTTAACGATTACGTAATTGAAGAGGATTACAGAAATTGAATAGGGTTTGAGATTCCCTATTCCAAAGCGTTAATCAATTTTCAATTCCCTATCCATCACAATAAACCTCGATACCGAATAAACAATAAAATCGCCGCCCATGATCCTAACGCCACTTTAATTGCTACTAAAATATTTAATAATGGAATAGCACCCCCACTAAAAAGCCCTCCTAACTCTCCATGTGGTAACTCGAATCCTGCTAAAGTAACCACCGATAATACAATAAAAGTTAACACCGAAATCTTTTCCCAATCTGCGGCTAAATACCGTTTATAAATCTTTTGCATCCACTCAGGAGAAGAGGTAATTGCTACTAAACCGATCGCAGTTCCCCCCGCCACTCCTGCTGCAAAACCGCCCCCCGGACTCAGATGACCCCGAATAGCTAATTCTACCCCAACTAACGCGCTAATTGTTGCTCCCAAACGCGCTAAAACAATTGAAGCTTCATCGGTAAACTGATAGATTTTAGGAACAGGTTGATCAGTTTTTAAAAGAAAATAAACCCCCATAATTGAGATTGTAAATACGATGACTTCAAAAATCGTATCGTAAAGCCGATTTCTTAAAATAATTGCCGTTACTGCATTGGGAATTCCACTATCTTTAATAATGGATTCCACAATCGTCAAAGTTGGTAAATCTCCAACGGGATTTGGCATCACTAAAAACTTAATATAAATTGCAATAACCGCTAGAATATAAACCCATTTCATTAATGTTCCTCCCCTGATTTTGATAAATTAAAATAAGTTAAACGAGTATCTAACAAGGACAATTGAGTTTGCATTACCTGATAAAGCCGTTGAATTCGAGTTAAGGTGTGATAACCTTGGGGTTTCTCATCATTCATACAAACGGCATGAACTTCTTTATCTATCAACGCTTGCTTTAACGCTTTCTCATCGGGATAGGTCACTAACTCCAAACGCAGATGATATTTGTTAAACACTTTTCTAAACTGTTCTAATAGTTGGCTAAATTTCCCTTCCTTTGCCTCTTTTTCTAAGTCCTGTAACACTCCCAAACGCACGACTAACGAGGAACGCACCGCCACCGCATACAAGGTAATTGCCAACATTGTCCCCACTAATGCTTCGGTTAAAGCAACGTCCGGCGCTCCTAAAACGGTGTAAAGTAAGGCTGCGATCGCCCCCAAAATCCCCCGCACCACCAAAGCATGATAAGGGTTCTCCTCAAACACTAACATCGTCGCCGCTAAGGGTAACAAAGACGCGATCACAACAACATAGTTATCGTTCATGATTACTCCTCATTATTAGAACAGTAAGCTAACACATAACCTAGCATCGTATTCCACAGCATCAGAGAAATCAGGGCTAAAATCAACAATGGCCATTCTCTGGGAATTTTCACCAACAACCCCAGAACAATTAGCATTGATCCCAGGGTATCGGCGACAGTCAGGGTATGGAGTTTAAATAACACTGAGCGCAAACCCAATAATGGTAAGGTTCCCCAAAACCAGAACACCAGACCGACAGCCATTAACCCATAACTTAAGATATCAATCATCGGTAATTCATCCTTTTTAAAAGTTGAGCAAGTAACATAAATCCGGCATTGCCAACGGTGAGAATGATCACTCCGGCAATTCCAATCATCCAATCATCTCTTAAAACCGAGACAACCAGAATCATCATCGAACTTTTAGTGGCGATACTGGCAAAGGCTAACATCTTCTCCCAGACATCATCTTCTTGCCAACAGGCTTCATAAAGGGGAATTAACAACGCGATAATCATGGCAATCAAAACCCAATTCATGGCAGTTTCCTCCGTTGCACCCGATGAACGGCATACCATCCATCTTCGTGATATTTCAAAACAATGGTTTTTGGGGTAAAGGTAATTAGAAAAATATCTAAAAAGATCAGTCCGGGTGTCCGTCGCGGTTTGACTCTTTCCATAATGATTTCCTCCTCGTTATGGGGACGAAAAATCATTTCAATTGCCTCCAAATAAGCTTGGGGAATCGCTACTACAATTTCACCTAAAACCCGCAGCCAATCTTTTAATGCGGTGGGTGTTTTTTTGAGTCCGGGTATTAAAAAAGCGATCGCCACCCCAATCATAATATTGGTGATAGTGAAATTCGCTGTTAACAAAAACCAAATAGTTAATCGTAATATCAGATTCAGATATCCAATCATGCCAATACCATCCAAAATAATAGGATTAACATCACACTCATCACCCCCATCAAATGATCAATTTGTTCAAGCATCCGGGGAAGTTTGAGGGAGATTTTTTGAATAATGAAATAATAAATCAACCATCCCAGGAAAATTGTTGCTAACGGTTTAATCGTATTCGCAAGGGTATATGCGTCGTAATAAGCTACATTTGCTACTACCAACCCCGCCAATAACAAAATCAACCCAGGCCAAAAACTAGGCCGGATTTTATCTTCTCCCCCACGCGGTAAAAAAATAAATTTGGCAAAGGAGATCGCGGTTCCCAATGCAGCAAGATTCATGCCGATTACTTGCCAAGGTAACAGATTTTTCATCGTTAATACCTTCGCCCCAAAACCGGACAATAGGGGAAAACCGGATATTGAGAAACTTGCGATCGCGAGTGCTACCCACAAACGAGTATTGATCGGGGTGTGATGCAGTTCTTTAAAACTCCGACTCGGTAAAACCCCGGAAATTAGAAATAAAGCAGATTTAACTAAGCCATGAGTGAGGGCATAAAATCCCCCCACTTCCGGTGCTGCGAGTACAAATCCTAACTGGGATATGGTATGAAACGCTAACATCCGCTTCGTATCCTTTTCAAACATGGCATAGAACACCCCCAGCAACGCAGTTCCTACCCCAAAAATCCGAATAATCGGGTCAAGTTCACCCACCGTTAGAGCGATCCGCACCATTGGGAACACTCCCGCTTTCACCACCACCCCCGACATTAACGCCGATACAGGGCTTTCTGATTCCGAGTGGGTTAAAGGTAGCCACAGTCCCGATACAAAAATACCTCCTTTAACTAATAATCCCAATAAAATCAAAGCCACCGCTTCCGGTGGGACTCCCTGTAACCCAGAAAAGGCAAAGGAGTGATGGGTTTGATAGACTAACACCGCCCCGACTAAATAAAACAGCATGGCGACGTTACTAACAAATAAATAGCGTAACCCCACCCAAATTGACCGATCTGATCGCGGATAAGCAATGAGGAGAAAAGTGGCAATACTAATCACCTCTAACGCTACATATAAACTGATTAAATCCGCACAAACAAAAGCGGCATTTACACTGCCATGTAGAATAATTGCTTGAGTGTAGAAAAACGTGCTTTTATTCGTGTGCCAACAGTAGAGAATAACGGCGGCGGTGACTAATCCATTGGTTAAGATAAAATAACCACTAAGAGAATCGATTAGTAAAGTAACACCGAAGTTATCAAGTAACTGGATCGCTAGGGGAGATGAATTAACACATTGATATAAACCATAAGCGACGGAAATAAACGCGACAAATAATGTAAAAAATCGATCTAGTTTGGGAACTAGATAAATTGTAAATCCAGCCAAAAAAGGTAACGCAATCCAAACAATGGTAGGGGTAATCATGGGGTGTTATTTTTCTCGATCTCGTTGGTTTCCAAAGTGGGATTATCCCGTGCGAGTTTCATAGCGCCAACCAACATTAACGCTTGAATTGAAAGACCGATAACAATAGCGGTTAAAATCACGGCTTGGGGAACTGGATCAGAATAAGTGCCATTTCGGACATCGGAAAAAATCGGGGTTAATAAACCGCCTCGTGATGCAATCAGTACATAGTAGGCAATTACACCCGTACTCATGATGTCCATTGCGATGATCTTCATCAGCAGGTTTCGTTTTAAGATAATTCCGAAAAACCCGCACAAAATTGTTGCAAAAACAAAGGCTTCTAACACGAGAGTCAGTTTGGCTAAGGGTAATTTTTAATTAAATTTGAAAGACAGGAGGGCTGATTTGTTTGGATCAGCGATAGTGATTTGCAAGGATTCAACCTCCCTGATTGAACTGCAAATAATCATTTTGATGTTTGCACAGTTTGGTGCTGATACATGAACCCACAAATAATGCCCAAATATATTTGGCTCTAAAAAAACGAGTTAAATTAAATATAACTCTATAGCAACAACAGTCTAGTTGTCAAGACCGTTGGCCATACCGACTCAATTTTTTCTATTCTTCTTACTTATACTAGAAAAAAAGCTATGAAGAATGAGGCGCAGGGAGAAAGAGGTTAGTAGGAACCAGGAACAATAGCTAAGTCGGTTTTTGGATCGAATAAATGGATTTTTTCAGGTGTTATGGTTAACCAAATTTTTTCACCGGGTACGAGTTGAGTTTCGGCTGGGATTCTTACTTGTAAGGAAGAATTTAGGTTATTTTCTCCTAATAAATGTACCCATAATAATGTTTCATGGCCTAACGCTTCCAAACGGTCTACAATCACAGGTAAATTTTTAGTTGCTGGACAACTGACAATTAAATGTTCTGGTCTAATTCCTAATATTAATTTTTGGTTATTATAGGAAGATAAAACCGTTTCCCAAATATCGGGTAAGGTTAAACGAAATTGAGGATGGGTAATTAATAACGGTGCAGTGAATTGAACGGGAATAAAGTTCATGGGGGGAGATCCAATAAACTCGGCTACAAAACGATTAGCTGGACGATTATACAGTTCTAAAGGGGGAGCAACTTGTTGAATTCTTCCTTGGTTCATCACCGCAATTCGAGAACCCATTGTCATGGCTTCTACTTGATCATGGGTAACATAAATGGTTGTTGTGCCTAATTTTTTTTGTAATTCTACAATTTGGGCGCGGGTTTCCGTTCTTAATTTTGCATCTAAATTAGATAACGGTTCATCCATTAAGAATACTTGAGGATTTCTAGCCATAGCTCGACCTAATGCAACCCGTTGTTTTTGTCCCCCCGATAATTGTTTGGGATATCGATCTAATAACGATTCAATTTGTAATAATTTGGCAACGGTTAAGACTCTTTCGGATACGGCTTTTTCTCGTTCTGAAATATAGCGGAATTGAGAAGAAAGCGATCGCGTTATTCTAACGATTATATCTTCTAACCACAATGGAGCAAAGATTTGATAGTCTCCTAGGGTAACGGATAATTGTTGATGGAAAGAAGTTGTAGAGGTTGTTTTTTCAACGATTAAAGGTTGTTGAGGTTCGGTTTCTCGATAGGAACGACGCAGGCCAAAAGCCAAGTTATCATAGACTTTTAAATGCGGATATAACGCATAGTTTTGAAAGACCATAGCAATATCACGGGCTTTCGGGGGTAATTCATTCACTAAGGTATTCCCAATATAAATATTACCTCCGGTAATGGTTTCTAATCCTGCAATTAACCGTAATAAGGTACTTTTTCCACAACCGGATGGCCCCACTAAAACCATAAATTCGCCATCAAATATTTGCAGATAAACTCGTTTTAAAACCGCTTGACGAGTTGGGGTTGACTCTTGAAGTTCTGATGATTTTGTTTCCTCGGAGGCGTTTTGACGACGAGTGGGGAAACTTTTATAAATATTATCTAAAATAACTTCTGCCATTTTAATTTAACCTACTTTTATGTTAGGGCAGGTTCTTCCCAATTTAGGGAATAAACCTTTAACTGTTTTAAACCTGCCTTTTTTAGCTGATGATTTGTTGGTGCGTGCGCTTTGCTTACGCACCCTACGGTTTGATGGAGATAATTTTTGGTGCGTGCGCTTTGCTTACGCACCCTACGGTTTGATGGAGATAATTTTTTCATCGGGTTTGAGTTTAAAAAGGCGATCTCCTGTACTATCTTTGGGTGAGAGATGAATTTCATCGGTGGGAATATGAACAATGCGATTTTCACTGGTTAAAAGATGAACCTGTTTATGGGGTTTAGCAGGTGCAATTCCCACTAAGCTATCATTGGGGGATTTAAAATTGAGCATGGAAATTCCAATTCCGCCTCGGTTACTACTGCGAATGTGTTCCATCGAAATGCGTTTAATATAACCTTGTTCTGTGACTAATAATAAACTGCCTTTGGGTGATAAAGTAACACACCCCACTAAATGTTCTTTTTGTCGTAACCGAGTGGCTTGAGATCCTTGGGCGACTTTCCCCATAGGTGGGAGTTGTTCATCATTAATATCAAGGCGTAATATTCGCCCTCCAGAGGTGGCTATTACCACTTTTTCATCGGGTTTAGAAAGGGTAGCAAAACATAATTCATCATCATCTTTTAGTTTAACAATGGTACTGCCTCGGTTGGTTAATTCCGTTAATTCTGCTAAGGGTAAACGTTTAATTTTACCTTGTTGAGTTAAGGTAATTAAATCTGTTTTATCGGGAAACGCGGATAATAAAAATTGAGCAATAATTAAGTCTTGGGGATTAACAGATGTATCCTTAGAAGCGGAAGGAGATAATAACGTAATAATCGGTTTGCCTTTAGAACGATTAGAACCCATCGGAATATCCGCCACACTCAAGGGATAGGCTTTTCCGGTTCGCATAATCATGACTAAATTTTGACGGGTGCGAGTATTATAGGTTTGGGTAGTAAAATCATCCGTTTCTTCAATATTAATAGCCGTTGCAGTTTCACTGTGATTGCGTTTAGAATCGTTGGTTTTCGGGGACACTCGCCGAATATAACCCCGATGGGTGACTTCTACAACAGTTTCTTCATCAAGGGGAGGTAAGGGTTGTAATAAATCAGGAGATGCTGAAAGTTCTAAAACTTTTTCAGGGGATTTTTTAGAGGTTTTATCCTCAGATTCAAGAGTCACCTGACCCTTGGGAGAAATAATCCGGGTTCGCCGTTCATCACCATATTTTCGTTTGAGCGATCGCAATTCTTTTTTCAAGGATTTCAACAATTCAGGACGTTCATTTAATAACCGTTGTAACTGTTGAATTTGAGTGGTTAATTGGGTAAATTCATCTTGTAGTTTTTGCCTTTCCAACCCCGTTAATCGCCGCATGGGCATGGATAAAATCGCATCAGATTGATCATCACTAAATCCTAATTGATTTTCTAAGGTTAATTTTGCTGTAGAACCATCGGGCGCATTCCTCAGAATTTCAATCACATTATCTAAATTTTCTAAGGCAATTAATAACCCTTCAACTAAATGACATCTGCGTTCGGCAACTTCTAATTCATGACGATATTGACGAGTTAAAGTTTGTTCCCGAAACGTCAGGAATTCTTGCAGAATTTGTTTTAAACTTAATTGTCTCGGTTGTCCATTCACAATTGCCAAAAAAATCGCCCCGAATTTCGTCATTAATTCCGTTTGTTGATAAAGATGATGTAAAACCACTTCGGGGGTCGCTTCTCGTTTTAATTCAATTACAACCCGAATCCCTTCGCGATCGCTTTCATCTCGAATATCCGAAATCCCGTCTAATTTTCCCGCATTAACCAAGCCAGCAATTTTCTCAATCCAACTGGCTTTATTCACTTGAAACGGCAATTCTGTCACCACAATTGCGGTCTTCATTCGTCGTTTTTGGGCGGTTGGAACTTCCTCAACTTTGGCAATACCCCGCACCACAATACTACCTTTTCCTTGGGTATAAGCTTCACCAATGCCCTCTGTACTAACAATTTCACCCCCCGTTGGAAAGTCCGGTGCCGGAATCAATTCCATTAATTGTTGATCGGATAATTCAGGTTGATCAATCAGCGCAATTAATCCATCCACAACTTCCCCTAAATTATGAGGGGGAATATTCGTCGCCATCCCCACTGCAATTCCCGACGATCCATTTAACAATAAAAACGGAAGTTGGGCAGGTAAAACCGTTGGTTCCTGTTGAGAATTATCGAAATTACTAATAAAATTAACCGTCGCTTCCCCAACTTGAGACAGTAACCCTTCATGCCCAATAGCAGCCAGACGGGTTTCGGTGTAACGCATGGCGGCGGGGGGGTCATTATCCACCGACCCGAAATTGCCATGACCCGCTAACAAGGGATAACGACTAGAAAACTCCTGAACCAGTCGCACCAAAGCATCATAAACCGATTGATCCCCATGGGGATGATATTTCCCCAGAACATCCCCAACTACCCGGGCGCATTTGCGGTAAGGTCGGTCTGGCGTTAACCCTAACTCGTGCATCGCGTACATAATCCGACGATGAACCGGTTTCAACCCATCCCGGACATCTGGCAACGCCCGTCCAACGATCACACTCATGGCGTATTCGAGGTACGACTGTTGCATCTCCGTATGAAGCGATGTCGCGATTACTTTCCCAGAAAAGAGGTTTAACTGTTTAGCCATGAGTTTAGGTGAGTCTACAGCGATAGGGTTCTGATCTTAGATTATGGATTATGTCGTGACAGGGTGTTTCCATCATCATGATCTAACAAGGGTCTACCAATCTCCTTGCTGTTTTGAGGATAACGAATTGCGATCAATTTGAGGAGTCAATCAAGTTTTGTATAGCAGTGATAAGTTCTGCCGTTCTAATGGATGGTTATAGCAGGAGTAGATTTGTCCTTAGCGCTTTTCGGATGTTGCGACCTTAAACAGTTGGAACATAGAGTTTGGGAAAGTAGCGCTCGACAACATCAGTAGGAAATCCTAAGCGGACAGCACCCTTGGGAGTATCTGAAACTAAAAGACCCACCTCAACTAATTTCTTGAGCACTGTTCTAGCTTGTCGCTCTTTGTAACCTGTGATTGTAGCAGCTTGACCCCGCTCAAAAGAACCAGAATACAGGGCTTCCTTCAGTAAAGCAAAAGAACCTTTAAGTAACCGTCCGGCTCGAATTTCCTCCTCAACATAGAGTTGAATGCGATTTAAGAGTTGGGAGGGTTCTAGCAGTGAACTCATGAATGTCACTTGGTCGATACAAGTTTCTAAAAAGAACTGACAAAACTTCTGCAAACCAGTCGCCGTTAAATTTCCACGACCGTCTAAATCGTTCCACCGTTGCTTGTCGGTCCCCATCAATAAATCTCGATATAAATTAGCATTTCTGGCTAAACCACGAGAGACAGACCATAAACTACTGCCTACCCCAATTTGCCTTAAGAAAGCATGAGAAAACAGCCGTGTCACGCGACCATTACCATCAAAGAAAGGATGAATCCACAGCAGCCGATGATGAGAAGCAGCCACAGCAATGACTTGCTGAATTAAAGATAAACGTATGGGATTATAGGCTTCTTCAAAACGCCGTAAAAAACGTGGAATTGCTGGAGCACTAATGGGAACGTGATAACCAACACTGACATCCCCAGTCCGTAATTCTCCGGGTTTGACTTCAACCCGTTTGTTGCCTTGGGGGTCTTCAACGTAGAGCAATTCAGAAGAAAGTCGTTGACAAAACTCACGATGAATCCAGATTAAGTAATCAGTTGTGACTACTGCAAAATCTTTTTCTTCCCGGTTATCAATCATCCGTTGAACTTCGATATGAGCTTTAGCTTCCAGTTGTAGAGAGCGTTTTTTCGGCTCATTGGAAAAGTCATTTGCTAAAGCTCGGTCTATATCTCTAGGATGTGTGTTGTGCCCCTCAATCAAATTGCTGTAATAGCAATTCATGGAACGGACAAGCTCTCCCAGACTTAAGGCAACATTGGGAGTTACCTGTGCCTTAAGTGCCCTGCTGACAGCAATTAACTCAGTTGCTAAATCGTCCAACAACTGATTCCCTACCGATGGGAGCATGGGTTCCATCAAACTAACAGATTCGCTAAATTCGGTGAAACTAGACATTTTGCCGTTTTCTAAAACCCGGTGTATTGATTATAGGCTATAGCTTTCAAGTTTTACACATACAGATTTTTGCCGATGTTTTTGCCGATAAACCGTTAAAGCCTTGTACAGAAGGAGAGACGGATGCTAAGGATCTACAATCTCAGTAATTTTACGGATCATTGGGGATTTTAGAGCCATTTTGCTTAAAGTTCAGGCTGGTTTCTCAACAAAATTCAGCATTTTCCCGGTGTTTTTTAAGGGAAAAGTCTTTTACCCTAAGATCAGACTCATACCGCATCTGCTGTCAACTTACCCTGGAAAATAGTTGAACAAAAGCGATGATCCTTCAAGCCTTTGGCTTTTTCTATCTCGCTACTCTTGTCAACCCATTGAAAGGGCATGGTATGATAGCACCTCGGTACGGGAGAGTTTATCGGGTGGGAAACTCAAGTCAACGACCCTGAAGTCCCAGCCCTTCCTTGATCGCGAGGAAAGGATTAAGCTCTGGCCAAGCAGCAATATTGAGGAGGTACCCTTTTACGCTGATCTTAAATGAGTTCAAACAATAATCACTTGGGTAAATAAATTAATTCGATTAACTTTGATTAAAAGTATGGCTCAAGAGTTGGTTCGATTAGACTTGCAAAAACTTGAAAATCCTGAAATCACGGGTGTTGAATATCAACAAGGTCAAGGATTTCGGAGATCAAGTTAGCCACAAATAATGCAACCCTATTGATAAAAAAGATGGTAACAACAATCCATTATAAATTTTGTCCCCCTTTTTCTCTTACCCCTAATCTGAGTGCAGGTAATTCCGAAGTCTTTAAGGAGGAAGAAAGATGAAGACCGTTTTAATTGTAGAAGACGATCAAGTTAATGCTCGTGTTTTTTCAAAAATCTTGACAAAACGGGGTGGATTAGCCGTTAAACATACGGAAAATGTGGAAGAAGTGATGGAAATCGCTCGAACTCGGGAAGCAGACTTAATTTTAATGGATGTTTCCCTAGCCCGCAGTGTCTATCAAGGTAAAGCAGTTGATGGAATTAAAATTACACAATTGTTGAAAGCTGACCCCCAAACAGCGGCACTTCCCATTATCTTAGTAACAGCCCACGCCATGGCCGGAGATCGTGAAGATTTTCTAGCTCAAAGTGGGGCAGATGACTATATCTCTAAACCTGTTATTGATCATCAAAAGTTTGTCGATAAAATCAAATCTTTACTACCACCAGAGGAGTAGGCTGCAACAGGGGAAATGCGGAATAAAGAGGATAGATAAACTCACCTTTTTTTCAAATGCCTACCCCTTCTTTGCATTCTAGGGAAAACTTAGGGAGACTGAGGTTGAGTGTCTTTAACTTGAGTTAAGGTTTTTTGGATTTGAGGTGTGGCTAAGAATTTTTGGGTGTCGTTTAATAAGCGATCGCCCCAAAGATTTTCTTTGAGATAGTCAAAATTAGCATAACGGCTATCGAGACGTAAAGCGGCTTCTCCCAGAGATAAAGCTTCTTCGGTTTTACCTTGTTTATACAGAGCAACGGCTAAAGCTAACATGGGTTCTGCGGCTTTGGGATCAACGCTAATGGCTTGTCGCCATTTAGCAATGGCGATGTCGATTTCTCCCTGTTCATACTTGACTAAGCCGACATTATTAATCGCTGGCCAAAGATTTTTTTCTTGAGCAAAGGCTTTCTCATATTGCAAAATTGCCTGCTCAAATCGCCCCAATTTATAATAAGCATTTCCTAAATCAAATAACGCCCCTGGAACATTGGGGTCAAGTTTCAAAGCCGTTTCTAGGGATTGAATTGATTTTTGATAGTCTCCTTTTTTAAAGTAAGCTTCTCCTAAAATAAACTGAACCCCGGCTTCCTTGGGGGCTAAGTTACTGGCTTTTTGCAGTAACTCAATTCCTTTATCGAGTTCTTCCAATTGCAGATATAAACTGCCTAATAACGCCCAAGCTTGATAATTTTCCGGGATCAATTGCGTGGCGAGTTCAGCCCTGGGTACAGCTAATTGATATTGTTGAAATCGTGTTAACTGAGCCGCTTCTTCCAGCAATCCTAATCCGGTTTGTTCAAGTTGTTCTGAGTCTATGGGGGGGGTATAGGGAACTAACGCTTGTCCCATAACGGGTTGAGCGACATTCCACAAACTAAGGGTGACGGCAACGGACAGAATCAGAGTTCGATTGGGCACAGTAAGAGCCTTAATGCAATGCGTTTCCTTTACTTTTATACCACAGACCCGAACAATCCCTTCTTCACCCCCAGGCTAATGACTAAATAAATGGTAATAAAATCTCGAATTCTGTCCCGATTCCCGGTTGCGATCGCAATTTTAACTGTCCGCCATGTTTAGCGGTGACAATATGATAACTCAAGGATAAACTGGTTTCTTTTTGAGGGCGTTTGGGATTAGAAAAGGAGTCTAATATCTTTTGTTGTTCTTCAGCAGAAAGTCCGGGGCTATTATCAGCAATGCAAATTGAAACCCAACGTTCAGGGGCATTAACCTGATCCGTCGAGGATGAATCTAAATTAATCATTCCCGTGGTAATTATAATTTGGGGAAGCTCAGAAGGCTCAATTCCTTGAGTATTTCCATATTCATCTACCCAATCTTGTTTAATCGCTTGATTGAGAAGAGAATCAAATCCATGAATCAAAACATTAATAAATACTTGGTTTAATTGTCCAATATAACAGGTAACAGGAGGCAAATGACCATAGTTTTTAATAATTTTAATATCCCGATTAATCCGACTTTTCATCAAGAGTAAAATACTATCTAAATGGCTATGTATATCCGCAGGTTTGGGATGTATTTCATCAATATGGCAAAAGTTTTGTAAACTGGTGGCTAATTTACTGAGTCGTTCGGTTCCACTTTTAATACTAGATAAAATTCGAGGAAAATCTTGGCGTAAAAATTCAAATTCAATCTCTTCTTTTAAATTTTCAATAGCAACAACAGGTTGGGGATAATTTGTTGCATAAGCATCCAAAAGCTCAATTAAACTATCACTATAGGTAATTAAATGGGTTAAATTTCCCCAAATAAATCCAACGGGATCTAAAATTTCATGGGCGACCCCATCCACTAATCGCCCTAAACTTGCCATTTTTTCACTTTGTAATAATTGAACTTGGGTACGTTCATAACGAACTTGGGTTTCAATTCCTCGAATTTGCCAATAAGCAAGATTCAGTTCATGACTATTTAAAAGACGATAGGGCACCATCCAAGGATAATCCGCAGAAGCAAGCCAATTTCCCTGTACAACAATTGGGTCTGCATATCCCGGTGCGGAGCGTTTCAAAGATTGTTGAGTTGCGGTTAAAATAGAAGTCTGTGCAGGTAACACTAATACCGGAGTTCGGATATAGCTATAAACCACATCCAGGGATTGATCCAGAAACAATTCTAACCCCTTGGGACGTAAAAAAAATTCCAAAAGACCTCGCCGAGAAATCATCCCCAAAAATTCTGAAGTGTCATTTTCTTTTGGCTCGACAATAATCACACCCGGAAGTAAGGGATGTCGTTCAAAGTGTTGAACTAGATCTCGAACAGAACACCCCAAAACCACTTGAAAATCATACAACGGTAAATCTTCTAGGGTAGACTCTAAACCTAAATCACCCCCGGTTTGATTTTCCCATAAATACGGTATAGACACTCTCGTCAAGGTAGTTTCCCGCAGTATGAATTACACAGTTATAGCAGGGAATAGGGAACAAGGAACACTTCGACAAGCTCAGTGCTTCGCAGGGAACAGGGAACAAGTAGGAAAAGATTGATAAAAATCAATAAATTTTAACGAATTCATTTATCTCTATTACCAATGGGGATTATCCTGGAGTAAGGCTTGAGCAGCATTAGCATCTACTGGCGGAGAAAAATAATAACCTTGTCCTTCTTCACATCCTAGATTTTTGAGTAAGGACAACTGTTCTTCGGTTTCTACTCCTTCGGCGGTGATTGTCATATTCAAATGATGAGCAAGGGTAATAATCGCATGAATAATTTCTAAATTTTGACGAGTTTCAGTAATTCGCTTAATAAAGGATCGATCAATTTTTAAATTATGCAGGGGAAACCGATGTAAATAACTCAGGGATGAATATCCGGTTCCAAAATCATCAATACTTAACTGAATATCTCGGTCTCGGAGTTGTTGTAAAAGTTCCGTTGCTGATTCAGGATGATCCATAATCGCACTTTCGGTGATTTCTAATTTTAAATAACTGCTATTTAACTGAGTTCTTAAAAGAATTTTATCAATATTTTGAATTAAATTAACTTGAGAAAATTGTTTAACAGAGAGATTGACACTCATTTTAATTTTATCTTTAAATAAACCTTGATCTTGCCACGTTTTTAACTGTTGACACGCTTCTTTTAACACCCATAACCCAATGGGAATAATTAATCCAGTTTCTTCGGCTGCTGGAATAAATTCCCCCGGAGAAACTAACCCTTTTTGGGGATGATACCACCGGATTAAAGCTTCAAATCCATTAATTCTTCCCGTTGTTAAGGAAATAATGGGTTGATAATATAAGAGAAATTCTTCACGATGTAAAGCCCGTCTTAAATCGGTTTCTAATTCTAAGCGTTGTTGGGCGTGATAGTGCATTTGAGTATCAAAAATTTGATATCGAGCTTTTCCCAAAGCTTTAGCTTGATACATGGCAATATCTGCATCTCTTAACAAATGTTCAGGTTGTTCATAGGTTTGATCACCGACAACAATTCCAATACTGGCATTAATAAATAATTCTTGATCATCAAATTGAAACGGCCAACTCATGGAGGTTTGGATTTTTTGAGCTAAACGGCTGGCCTCCTCGGAACCCTGAATATTTTCTAATAAAATTGTGAATTCATCTCCCCCAAATCGAGCCAACATATCTGTAGTGGTTAAATGGGTTTTAAGACGACGTGCGATCGCAATTAATAACCGATCTCCGGCAAAATGTCCTAAAGAATCATTCACCACTTTAAAGCGATCGCAATCCAAAAATAACACCGCAAATTGATAATTCGGTTCCTGTTTTGTTCGTTGTAAAGCTTGAATTAATCGATTCATAAATAACACCCGGTTGGGTAAACTGGTGAGGGCATCATGGGAAGCCATGTGGAGTAATCGTTTTTGAGTTTTTTGATGTTCTGTTATCTCTTGTTCTAATCGTTGGTTTAAGGTTTTTAATTGCAAATTTGCCGATTCTAATTCTTGAGTTCGTTCTTGAACTCGTTGTTCTAATTCTTCATTTAATTGCCGAATTTCTGCCTTCGCCATTTGTAACGCCATTTGATTTTCAATCCGAGCAATCACTTCTTCAAATTGAAAAGGTTTAGTAATATAATCGGCTCCCCCAACTTCAAAGGCTTTAACTTTATCAATGACTTCATTGAGAGCACTTAAAAAAATCACCGGAATATCACGAGATAGCTCATTGCTTTTGAGATGTTGACAAATCGTATACCCATCCATATCCGACATTTTAATATCGAGGAGAATTAAATCCGGCGGTAGGGTTTGCACTGCCATAATTGCCATTTGTCCGGTCATCACCCCGCGAACTTTATATCCTAGCTGCATTAAAGTCGTAGATAAAAGCCGTAGATTTTCTAGGGTGTCATCTACGATTAAAATATCTGCTTTAAAAGATCGATGGAAAGAATAATTCATTGCTGGGTTGCTGTTTGCGCTAAATCTATTATCTGATCAAACGAAAAATTATTCACCAGTACCATGAGAGACTGAGCAATATGGCGATGGGAGGGGGGAATTTGTTGCAGGAGTTGTAAAATCTGCTCCCCATCGGCGGCGGCTGCACCGTAGCGCAGGGCTATTAACCAGTCGGAAGACATAATTTTCAAAGCATCGGGAGTTAAAATAGGAGGGTCGATTTTGAGACCTGACTCGGAACAGTCAATTTCAGGAGCATATAAGTACCGTACCCCTAAATGGTGACCAATGGTTTCTAAAAGTTGTTCTTCTCGACAAGGTTTTCTGACGAAATCATCGCACCCTGCGGATAAAACAACAGTCCGTTCTTCTTCAAAAACGCTTCCTGTTAAGGCAATAATTACCGTTGCTTCACCTTTTAAATGGGATTTAATCTGTTTGGTTGCTTCATAACCATCCATCACAGGCATTCGCATATCCATGAAGATTAAATGGGGTTGCCAATGATTCCAAATTCCTAGAGCTTCTTGACCATTTTCAGCTTCACGCAGATCAAACCCTAAAGGCGATAATAAGTGAAGTAACAGTTGTCGATTTGTTAGATGATCATCCACAATTAAAATTCGATAATTGGGTTGATTGGGTTCGATTCCGATCACCTGTTTAGTAGAAATTAAGGGTTTTATATTCAAAAAATGAACGGGATAAATATGAATATAAAACCGAAATAAGGTTCCTTGATTAAGCTTACTTTCTACTTGAATTTCTCCCCCCATCAAGCGAATAAATTTTTGACTAATCGTTAATCCTAATCCGGTTCCTTGTTGGGATTTTTTTCCCGTTTCGGTTTGGATAAAGGCTTCAAATAATTGAGTAAGTTCCTCCGGTGCTATCCCAGGGCCCGTATCTTCAATCTCAAAATATAAATAAGTTTGTTCGGATTCATTTTGCTCCCACAAAGAAGAGTCAAACACTAAAATGTTTGGTTCTAAAGGAGGTTGAATTTTTGCTCTTAATATAACTTGTCCTTGGGATGTAAATTTAATCGCGTTTCCCAATAAATTAATTAAAACTTGACGAAGTTTTCCTTCATCCGATTGAATATATTGAGGCAAGGTTGTATCCCATTCAAAAATAAGCTCTATTCCTTTAGATTTGGCTTTTAATTCAAACAGTTGATTTAAGGACGTTAAGCAAGCGTAGAGATCAAAAGAACTTAAGTTTAAAACTGTTCTTCCTGATTCAATTTTGGTTAAGTCTAAAATTTCATTAATTAACTTGAGTAAATGTTCGCCAGAACGATTAATAATTTCTAAATTTTCTAATTGTTTAGACTCAGCCTCGGACTGACGTAGCATTAATTGGGTAAAGCCTAAAATGGCGTGTAAGGGTGTTCTTAATTCATGACTCATATTGGCTAAAAATATACTTTTAGCACGGTTGGCTAATTCCGCCGATTCTTTAGCTTGTTTGAGTTCCGTTGTTCGTTCTTCGACCTTAACTTCCAGGGTTTCAAAGGAATCTTTGAGTTGAGATACCATTTGATTAAAAGATTGGGATAACACTTCTAACTCATAAATTCCTGGAGAGTGAATTTCTTGTTGAATTTGTTCTAATTCCCCTTGGGCTATTTTTTGAGCGGCTTGATTTAATTCTAAAATCGGTTTCATAATCCATCGTGTTGTTAAAAATCCAAAAATTAGAGCCATAAATAAGGCGAAAAAGCATAGAAAAATAGTTTGATAGTTATTCTTTTGAATTCGTTCCATAAAGTTAGATTCGGGAACAACCAAAATAATTAACCAATCTAATCCGCGTTGATCTGAGTAAGGAATAACTTGGATAAATTGTCGTTCTTTTTGATAAATAAAATTAGAGTGATATCCCGCTTTAATCCTTTTAAAATTGTCAAATGTTTTTAGCAAATATTCACAGGAAGCTTGTAAAAGAGGATCGGCGCTATTCAGAGCTTGAATTCGTTGAGTTTTGCCATTTTGATCAATTAAAAAAGGTCGAGGTAAGGTGGAACTTGCCACAATTAATCCTTGACGGTCAATAATAAAAGTCTGCCCAGATTTATTAACTTTTAAATCTTTAAGAAAGTCACTCAATTGATTTAAAAATACGTTACTTGCTAATACGCCTAAAATTTTGCCTTGTTTATCCTTCACAATTACACTG
Source organism: Planktothrix sp. FACHB-1365 (assembly GCF_014697575.1). GTDB lineage: Bacteria > Cyanobacteriota > Cyanobacteriia > Cyanobacteriales > Microcoleaceae > Planktothrix. The sequence goes on from NZ_JACJSC010000004.1 coordinate 273,198, forward strand.
GCAGATAAGGCGATTTCGGGATAAGCATGATAAGTAAAAATCGAGCTCCAAATCGAATGATTACTGGTGATTGCTGCTTTGTACCAAGGTCGTTGACGAATGGGAAAATTAGGCATTTCTCGAACTAATTTTTTAGGTTTTCCTTGACCATCTAATTCAAAAAATTGAATCCCGCCTTGAGTAGATTTACCTGCTTTCATCATCAGTAAAGGAGATTGATGAAATCTACCACTTCCGATAAATTCATTTTTTTCACTAGCAAAAAATACAAAACTGATTGTTTTAAACCGTTGTACTTGTAGCCAAAAGTGATGGTACAACTGTTGGGGATTATTAATATCAATATAACCGTTATTAATCGCATCTAAATTAAGTTGATTAATTAGATGGGGAACTTCTAAAAATTCATTCAATTTTTGTTCAATTCGATCTGAAGTTTCCCGGTGCATTTGATTCACAACATCTTCTACAGAAGCTTGGCTGGAACGAAAGGACATCCACCCAACCAGCCCCACGGTTGTAAAAAGTTGTACAATAAAGGGAACTATTAGTACCCATCGTAAAGGTAGTTTAAGCCATAAAACAGTCATTGAATGAATTTTTTAAACTAATTTTTATTTAAAATTGTTAACTTTTGTAAAAATTTTTGATCAAAGTTAAACTCTTAGTTTGATCATAAAGCAAAAGCTTTGCTGAACAGCAATTATTAGTCTAAAAAGTTACAATGAGGAATCAAACGGATGAGTCAGGAAGGATTTAAACGGTACAGTCAGTAGCCAGCAGTCCCACCAACACGGTGATTAACTCATGCTGATGTAACCAACCTAAACAGTAAAATCTTTTTTTATCGGCTCTATTTTCTTTAATCTCATCGTTTCTGTTTCCCTGTATTCTATCTTTTTTCTTTAATACTTCAATTTTAGCCATGAGTATTAATATTATTTCGGGTTTAATTTAGAAAGTTAAGTTAATGAACTTGCATGGTGACGAATATGATCCTCGATAAAGGTAGCGATAAAATAATAACTATGATCATATCCGGGCTGCATTCGTAAGGTTAAAACCTGCCCAACGGCTGCACAAGCTCTTTCAAAGACTTCGGGTAATAATTGTTCAGTTAAAAACGGATCAGCCGTACCAATATCAATTAAAATTGGCTGATTAAATTGTCCTCGCTGGACTAATTCACTGGCGTCATAATTGCGCCACTCTTCTGAATTTGCTCCTAAATAAGCTTTAAACGCTTTTTGACCCCAAGGACAACGCATCGGCGCCAGAATGGGAGCAAAAGCAGACACGGATAAATATTGTTCAGGGTTGCGTAACGCACAAACCAGCGCCCCATGTCCCCCCATAGAATGACCGAAAATTCCTTGTTTATTCGGAATAGCTGGAAACTGTTCGGCGATGAGTTGGGGTAACTCCTTGACTACATAACTGTACATTTGATAATGACGACTCCAGGGTTCTACCGTCGCATCGAGATAAAATCCCGCCCCAGTTCCTAAGTCCCAGTCCTCATCTTCCCCTGGGGTTCCCGTATTGCGGGGGCTGGTATCGGGTACAACCACCATTAAGCCGTATTTTGCAGCTAATCGTTGGATACCAGCTTTAATCATAAAGTTTTCTTCCGTACAGGTTAACCCTGAAAGGTAGTAAAGTACGGGAACAGGGTGAGATTGAGCTTGGGGCGGTTGATAGACGGAAAATCCCATCTCGCTATCACAAGTTGCGGAAAAATGGCGATAGAAGCCTACTTTACCGCCAAAGCATAAACTTTCACTGATGGGGTTCAGGACAGCAATCATTTGTAAACTCCCAATAGGTAGAGGTTGGCGGTTGACCATAACCCTCTGCATAATTCCAAACTTATTTTATCAATCGGAAAAGCAAACTCTGGTTTTCCGTAACTTCTCTTTAATATCCTGTAGATCACTTTTAATTAACCTTTAAATTTTTCTCGAATCATGATTAATTCAAATTTTGTCAAACACCAACTTGGAATCAAGGCTTTTCATCATCAAGAATTGTTAGAAATTGCCTTAACTCATCCTGATGCTATTGCAGAAAGCATAGAGTTAACCCTGGAACAACAAAAGTCAAGAACCTTAGAATATTTGGGAATTAATCGTTTAGGTTCTAACTTATTTAGTCAGATGGTGGATGATTATTTATATCTGCACTGTTCCCATTTAGGATCAGCAACCCGGATTCTCCTCAAAAGTGATTTGGTTAGTCCTGCTATTTTAGCACAATTAACGATAAAAATCAATCTTGATCAGGGAAGTGATTTGGGGAAAAATTATCCGTTAAAACCCGACTTTGAACAAGAAAAAATATTAGCGGAACTATTTGAAGCGGTGGTCGGTGCTGTTTATTTAGAGTGGGATCGAGATTTTGAAAAAACCTATAATTGGTTAGCGAATCAATTTTTGGCAGAAATCGTTAATCAAATTTTAATGGATTTGTTTGTTGAGTTTGTCCCGGCTGCGGACTGGGATGCTAATTTTTATCCCTGGTTTGGTTGTAATCATTTAACCTGTCCTTCTCAAAACTCATCCTCAAAATCAACATCTCTTTTCTGTTCATAACTTTTCAAATTGTTAATATTCACTTATACTTTTGACTTCAAGCTGAATGCAATCAATAGATGGGATTTAATGGGAGCAACAATTTGCTGACTGGGTACTATTATTATTCTGTTTGCTCCCCATCGAAATCCCGTTTAAAATGTTACCACAGTCCGAATTGATTCTCCTTGGTGCATTAAGTCAAACGCTTCATTAATTCGCTCAACAGGCATAACATGGGTAATTAAATCATCAATATTAATTTTCCCTTCCATATACCAATCCACAATTTTAGGCACATCCGTCCGACCTTTTGCACCGCCAAATGCTGTTCCTTTCCAAACCCTTCCCGTCACTAATTGAAACGGACGGGTACTAATTTCTTGACCCGCACCTGCGACCCCAATAATCACACTCACCCCCCAACCTTTATGACAACATTCTAAGGCTTGACGCATCACCTTAACGTTACCAATACATTCAAAACTATAATCCGCGCCGCCTTGAGTTAATTCAACTAAATAAGAGACTAAATCCCCTTCAATTTCCTTGGGATTAACAAAATGGGTCATACCAAATTTTTCAGCAATTTCTTTTTTAGCGGGGTTAATATCTACACCAATAATTTTATTAGCCCCCACCATTTTTGCCCCTTGAATTACATTTAATCCAATTCCCCCTAAGCCAAAAACCACCACATTTGCACCGGGTTCAACTTTAGCGGTATTAATCACAGCACCCAGACCCGTTGTTACCCCACAACCAATATAACAAACCTTATCAAAAGGGGCATCTTCTCGAATTTTGGCTAAGGCAATTTCGGGTAAAACGGTATAATTAGAAAAGGTAGACGTTCCCATATAATGATGAATAATTTTACCATTTTTAGAAAAACGACTACTCCCATCCGGCATTAAACCTTTGCCTTGAGTGCCCCGAATGGCTTGACACAAATTGGTTTTAAAACTTAAACAATATTCACATTGACGACATTCGGGAATATACAAAGGAATCACATGATCTCCGGGTTTCAGACTTTTAACGCCAGCACCCACTTCAACAACAATTCCGGCGCCTTCATGACCTAAAATAGCCGGAAATAACCCTTCAGGATCATCACCGGAAAGGGTATAAGCATCGGTATGACAAATTCCGGTTGCTTTAATTTCTACTAAGACTTCTCCCTCTTGGGGGCCTTCAAGTTGAACCGTTTCTAAACTTAAAGGTTTTCCAGCTTCCCACGCAATGGCGGCTTTAACGTCCATAATTGACCTTCGATAAAGTTAGCAGTTTAACACTTTTATAGAGCAAGTCTAAATGGATTGTACCCTGATCATCATCATGATTATTAATCTTCAAAAATGCACACAAATCCACCTGTAGGGGTACAGCAAGCCCAAAGCGTGTTAACTTAAGCCGGAAACCCCTGATTATAGCCGAGAATAGATCCCCCTAAATCCCCCTTAAAAAGCAGGGCTGTTTCAAAGTCGGGGGGAAAAGAGTAAAGAAAGAGCGATCGCTACCTGATAAAATCAAGAGCGGTCGCTTATTTTTTCTAAAATAAAGATGCTAACAACTTTAATAGAAAAACTGAAAAAAGTCAAGGATTACCGGAAGGCTCAGGGAACAAGGCATCCAATATGGCTAGTATTATTAATAGTCATATTGGGGCTAATGTCGAGGAATTTA